>NZ_DLNT01000027.1:0-7629 GCF_002477055.1 Clostridium sp. UBA7503 | reverse complement strand
TATTGTAGCTATGACTGGTGATGGAGTTAATGATGCCCCTGCTATTAAAGAAGCTGACATTGGAATAGCTATGGGAATTTCAGGAACAGATGTAACTAAAGAAGCTGCATCTATGATATTATTAGATGATAACTTTGCCACTATTGTAACTGCAGTTGAAGAAGGTAGAGTTATATATGATAATATTAGAAAATTTATAAGATATCTATTATCTTGTAACTTAGGTGAAGTATTGACTATGTTCTTAGCTTCATTGTTTTATTTAGAAGTACCACTTCTTCCAATTCAAATTTTATTTGTAAATTTAGTTACAGATGGACTTCCAGCTATAGCTCTTGGAGTAGATCCACCAAATAAAAACATAATGTATGAAAAGCCAAGAAAAAAAGGTGAAAGTGTTTTTGCAAGGGGATTAAAAGAAAAGATATTAATTAGAGGTGCATTAATTGGTGTTTGTACAGTTCTTGCATTCTTAGCGGGTAAGTATTATGGATATGGATTAGGAGTATGTAGAACTTTAGCCCTTGGAACTCTAATTTGCTCACAGTTAATTCATGTATTTGAATGTAGAAGTGAAAAGTATTCTCTCTTTGAAATCAATCCTTTTAGCAATATGTATTTATTGGGTTCTGTTATTATTTCAGTGACAGCACTTTTGTTAGTAATATATGTTCCTATGTTACAAGGTATATTCCATACCATGTCTATAGGTATTGGACAGTGGGCAATTATTGTATTTTTCTCAGGAATAATATCCTTTATTAATAGCATTGCTACTTTTGTAGGAAACAGAACTTAAGAATATTTTAAGTGAAAAATAGCCAAGGTACTTTTTAATGTGTTTATCCTTATAGTAAATAGTTTTGTTATTTAAACTGTCTGCAATAAGGGAAGCATATCACTCTAGGTACCATGGCTGTTTTATATGTTCTGGAGCTTTTTAAAGTAATAAAAGTTTGAGAGAATTTAATAGCCTGTACGAATTCTCTCATTGTAAAGTTTATTAAAGACTTATAAAAGATTAGCAAAGATGGAGGCACCAATTACTGTGAATAAACCTGCTACTGCTATTGCAAGACCACTCATGGCACCTTCTATTTCTCCAATTTCCATTGCCTTTGCAGTGCCTATGGCATGGGAAGAGGTTCCTATGGCGATTCCTTTAGCAATTGGTTCATGGATATGAAATACCTTACAAATAATTTCAGCAAGGATATTACCAATAATACCAGTTACAATAATAACAGCTACTGTAATTGTGACAATTCNNCTGAAATTCCCATTCCTATAGCTGTAGTAATGGATTTTGGAAGCAAGGTTACATACTGTTCATGGGTAAACTTAAAAAGCAAAGCAAATAAAAATACACTTATAAGACTGGCTGCTACTCCAGAAAAAATTCCTATTATGATAGCTTTAAAATTGTTTTTTAATAAATCCAGTTGCTCGTATAGAGGAATTGCTAGACATACTGTAGCAGGAGTTAGTAAATAGCTTAAATATTTTGCTCCATTATTGTAACTTTCAAAATCTACTTTAAAAATAACTAAAGCTACCATTACAAAAAGAATTGAAATAAGTAAGGGATTAAAGATTCCATTATTAAATTTCTTTTTTAAAAACAATCCTATTTCATAGCCTAGAATACTGACTACTACTCCGAAAAATGCTGAATTGCATAATAAATCCTTCAATTTTTATTCATCCTCTCTAGTTTAATCATAAACTGGGTAACTTTACCTGTGACTATCATTACAATAACTGTGGTTAAAATAGTTATTATAATAACAGGAATACAAATATCCTTTAGTACATCCCAAGAAACTAATAAACCAACTGCTGCTGGTATAAACATAAGAGGCATAATTTCTATTAAAAAAGTTCCAGTTTCCTTCACTTGTTCAAGGGAAATTATTTTTGCTTTTAAAACTATAAGCATGAGAATTAAACCATATATGCTAGCAGGAATAGGTAATGGAATAATATATTTTAATATTTCTCCAATAAAAGTTACTGCCAAAATAATTGCAAATTGACGAAAATACTTCATATAAACATCCCTTTCTAAATTGGTACTACCAATTTAGAATTGTACATCTTTTTTATAGGTATGTCAAAAAAACACAGAATACAAGTAGTATCCTGTGCTAACTAAAAAGTTAAGTTTTCCTATTACACCCCAGCAAAGGGGCTTCATTACTTATTTAAATCTTCTATCTTGTCTTACTCTCTGTATCTTCTTTTGACCACCTTCAACAGGAACTAAGTCTCTCTTATTAGTAAGGTTCATAACGTTCATTATGCTTATGTAGTCCTTAAATTTCTTTTTCTTCTTTTTCTTTTTAGAATAATCAGGTTTTAAACCTTGAATCAATAAAGAATGACCTTGAGATACAGGAATGAATTCTGGCTTTTTAAACCATCTCTTTTTCTTATAAACACAAGTTGCTATAGTTCTAGCACTGTCTTGTTTTACTACAATAGTAACAATAATAGTATTTAAAATTCCAAGAAAAGATTTTTCCTCTGTTTTAACAGATAAAGCTCTTCCTTGAACTTGCGTTATTCTATCACCATATCTATTTATAAAAGCGTTAGAATAACTTTGTGATAATTTGTCTTTGAATCCCATATGAATAACTCCTTTACATGAAGAATAAATAACTACGTATAATATCTGACTGTATTCAAGTGTATAATATTACACAATATCATTATTATATAATAATTAAGTTGTTATAACAAGTTTATGTTTAATTTTTAAAAATTATAATATGAATTTTTATGTTTTTGTTCCAAAAGTCCTTTTATAAGAATATTAATATACTAAATGATTTTATTTGGGAGGACAGTATGAAAAGAGTTTTAAAACCCAGTGAAGTTTTGTACGATTTTGAAATTGTTGAAGATAGAGAAATAGAAGGCGAATTTATATTGCCACAATATAAGGATGCATATAGTAAAATAAAAACATCACTTCTTTTAAATGGTGAAGGGTATAATATTTACTTAGTTGATGAATTTTGCAAGGATAGAGTAAAACATATTATTAGCTATGTAAAACATATATTGAAGGATGGAAAGCCACCAAAGGATATATGTTATGTTATAAAAGGAAATGCAAAGGAGCCTATTCATTTGTTTGTTAACAATGGATATGGAAATAAGCTTAAAAAGGTAGTAGATAAGATTCAAGAGTTTTATGCAAAAAGTATATTTAAATTTTATAATGGCATAGATAATAAAGAAAAAGAACACCTTATTAGCACTATTAAAGACAGACGTAGCAAAATAGTGGGAGATTTAATTAAACTTTCTAAAGACTATGGTTTTGATATAAAAACTAGTGGGGATGGATTTACATTTATACCCCTAGTTGATGGAAAAGAAATGACAGAGGATGAATTTGATAATCTTAAGGAAGAAGAAAAATTTGAAATATTAAATAAAGTTGATGAGTTAAAAATAAATGCTAATGATATATTAGAAAAGTTAAGAAATATGAAAAGTGATGAAATAAATAGAATTAGAGAAATAATGGATAACTTTTTTAAAGAAGAAATGGAAGAGTTAAATGTAGTAATAGAAGAAGAATTTAAGGATGATAGTGAGGCTAAGGCTTATATTCATTACTTAATTACTGAGATTAAGGGAGAACTTGAGGAAAACTATTCTATAAGCTATGAGGATGATGAAGAAGCTATAAGAGACATTATATATAAATATGATGTAAATGTAATTGTTGATAATTCAGATATTGAGTATCCACCAGTAATCTTTGAAGAAGATCCTAGTGTGTCTAACCTTTTTGGGTCTATAGATTATGAAAATCATAATAATATATATGTATCTACAGTAAAATCCATAAGAGCAGGTAGTTATGTAAGAGCTAATGGGGGATGTCTAATTCTCAGAGCCAGTAGTCTACTTAGTAATTCTCAGTCTTATTATTATTTGAAAAGAGCTATAATATCAGAAAAAGTAGATTTAGATTACAACAGAGGATATATAGAACTATTCACTTTAAGTAGTTTAAAACCAGTACCTATGCCTATTAACACTAAAGTAATAATAATTGGAGATTATGATATTCATGACGCTTTATATAACTATGATAAAGAATTCAGAACAATATTTAAGACAAGAGCTGACTATAGGGGAGTATTGAAGGCCGAGAATAAGGTTAAAACTGTATTACTAAAAGAAATAAATAGATTGTCTAAGGAAAATAATATTAAACCTATAACATCTAGTGGCATAAGAGAAATTGCAAAATTTTTATCTAGAAAGGCAGAAAATAAAAATAAGGTACATTTCGACCATGATGAATTATCAAACCTTATAATACAAGCTAATTATAAAGCAGAAGAAGAGGCAAGGGAATTTATTGATGGAGATGATATAGAGAACATTGCTTATAGGAAAGAGCCTATAGAAAGAGAATATCTAGAGTTATATGATGAAAAAAAATTGCTGATAGATGTTTCAGGAAGCAAGGTGGGACAAATTAACGGGCTTTCTGTCATTGATACGGGATATACAAGTTTTGGTAAGCCTGTTAAAATAACCTGCACCTGTTTTAAGGGGGAAGGAAAAATCATTGATGCTCAAAGAGAATCCAACCTAAGTGGTAAAATCCATACTAAGGGAATTAATATTTTAAAAGGATATATTAATAATATCAATGGAGGATATAAAACTCTGCCAGTAGATTTCAATCTTAGCTTTGAGCAGTTATATGGAGTTATAGATGGTGATAGTGCATCAGTAGCTGAAGCATTAGCTATAATATCTGCTCTTTGCAAGATTCCTATTAAACAAAATATTTCAATTACTGGATCTATAAATCAATTTGGTCAAGTACAGCCTATAGGTGGTGTAAATGAAAAAATTGAAGGATTCTTCGAAGTGTGTAAAATCATGGATGATACGGAAGGGAAGGGAGTTGTTATTCCTCTATCTAATAAAGATGATTTAGTACTTTCAAGAGAAGTTGAGAGAGCAATTTTTGAAGGAAAATTTAAAATATATACTATAGAAACTGTAGAAGATGCCATGGAGTTAATACTTGATGCTGAAGAAATTACTATGGATAATATAATGGAGTTAATAAGTAAGCAGTGTATAGAATATGATAAGAAATGATGGTAAAGAAAGGGTGTAAATTCCTTGAACCCCTCCATGAACAGAACAAATAGTTAACTATTAATATATGTATATAGTAATATAGATATATTGTTATATAACTAGTTAGTCTTATGGGAATGTATTAGCATACCATATATTTTCAATATTGATGAAATAAATATACAATAAATAAGTGTAAGGTGGAGAGTATTATGCAACTTTTAAGGTAATGAGTTGTAATAATACCCTCCATTTATAGTTAATTAAATTTTTTAAATAGAGCTATTACCATTGTAATAGCAGCTTGACTATAGAGGGTTTTGAACTTGAAAACATCTATTTTTGTTTTATTATTTTAATCAACTAAAGGTCTAACTAATAATTTTATATCATTATAATTATTCTATATAAAGAAATTTATGAATATTGCAAAAATTAAAATATAAAGTGTAAAAACTTTATATTAATAAACTTTGAATGGGGATGGGTATATGAAAAAGAATTTCAACAGCTTAAAGAGTAAACTTATAATTTCGTTGCTAGGAGTATCTATTATCCCTTTAATTTTTATATCCTTATTGGTTTATAATGAATGTTATAGTTTGCTTAAAGATAACTTAAAGTACTCCACTAGTCAAACGCTAGTAGAGGTGAATAGAGGGATAGAAAATTATTTTAATACAGTTGCGAATCAAATAAATTCACTAACACTTAACAGTAAATTTATTGAGTTGGACAATAGCAGTGAAAGCGTTAAAGATATAATAAGTCATATGAATAATGTAGAAGTATCAGATTCTAACATTAGTACAGTATTTTATGGAACAGAGAATGGTGATTTTTATGCTTCCCACAAAATTAATCTTCCAGATAAATATAATCATAAAGAGAAGGAATGGTATACTTTAGCTACAGTAAATAAGGACTCTTATATAATTACATCTCCATATACTAGTGCTGAAGATCAAAAACTACGGTTACACTGGCTAGGACAGTGGTAAAAGATGGACAGGTTGTTGGAGTTGTTGGATTAGATTTATCTTTAGATGTTTTTAGTTCAAGTATATCTAATATAAAAATAGGTGATGAAGGGGTTGTAGTTGTATGTAGTAGTAATGGTGATATTGTATCTCATACAGATGAAGGCTTAATAGGTAAAAATTTAATAGAGGTAGATGAGAAACTTAAATCTGTAGTAGATGATAATTCAGGTTTTATAGAATTAAGTAACAATGGAAAAAGAAATTTTGTAGTTTATAATTTGAATTCATTAAAAAACATAAAATTAGTAGCATTTATACCTGAAATAGAATTATTGAAAGATACTAATGCAGTTAGAAACTTTTTAATAATAGGGATAATTGTAATAGGAATAGTTGCAACAATTATAAATATAATTTTAGGAGAAGGTATCGCTAAAAACATGAAAAAGGTTAAGAAAGTAATATCTAAAGCTGCCAAAGGAGATTTCACTGGTAAAGTAGAAATTAAGTCCAAAGATGACCTTAAAGAATTAGGAGATTACTTTAACAATATGATGAAATCCATTGCACTATTGATGAAAAATGTGGACAAGTCATCTCGGGTGGTATTAAAAACAGCAGCTGATTTAGCTATCATGTCTAATGAAACTACTACTGCCCTTTCACAAACTCATATAGCAATGGATGAAATAGCTTCAGGTGCTTCTAATCATATTCAATGTGCAAACCATATGGAAGATTTAGCTGTAGGAATTGATAATATAGAAAATTCCTCTACAGAAATTGATAGTATATCTAAAGTTACAAAGAATTATAGTATTGAAGGAAGCAAAATAGTTTCAGAGCTAATAAACAGTTCTACGAAAATAAAAGATACTTTTGAAGTTGTTGGAAATATAGTGAAAGAAGTAAATGAAAGTATGGATCAAATAAATCTTATATCCAAAACAATTTCTGATATAACAGAACAAACTAATTTATTATCTTTGAATGCATCTATAGAGGCAGCTAGATCTGGCGAGACAGGTAAGGGGTTTGCGGTAGTAGCTAATGAAATAAGAAGATTAGCAGATCAATCAAAGAGTTCAACTGATAGAATAAATGTTATGATTAAAGCCATAGAAGAAAAATCTATGTTAGCTGTATCTGCTATAAATAACTCTCAACAAGTGGTAGATGAAGAAGGAAAAATGGTAAGTGAAACTTCACAAATTTTTGAAAACATATCTGGAAGTGTACTTGAGTTATCAAGTAAGATAAGTGAAATTAAAAAATCTATTGAGAATATTCAATATGAAAAAATTAATGTAGTAAGAGAAATAGAAAATATTACATCAATTTCAGAAAGCACTGCTTCAGCCACAGAAGAAATATCAGCTTCTACAGAAGAAATTACTGCTAATATGGATGAAATTTCAAGATATACTCAGAATTTAAATGAATTATCTGAAACTTTAAAATTTGAGATTTCAAAGTTTATAATTGAATAATACATTATATAAAAGGGGCTTTCGCAAAA
>NZ_DLNT01000010.1:0-16690 GCF_002477055.1 Clostridium sp. UBA7503 | reverse complement strand
TATATGGTTTGGCTTATTAGGTTTAGGTGCATTTTCATTTTTATAATAAAATTTTGCTTCAATCATTTTGTTCCATCCTCCAATATTTAAAATATACAATGCTATGCACAATACAACATAATAATTCATATATAATCATAAACATGTAAACTTATTATAGCACAATTACAATAAAATGTATCAAAATACAATAAGCACCTATAAACTACAATAGTCTATATTAGGAACTTTGATTACCATAATATAACATTATAAATAAGTCATTAAATTATAAATTTGTTACGTCATTTCTGAAAATATAACTTCTGATTATCATTATTTTGCGGGTGTTAGAGGAAACTTATTCATTTATGTATAATTTGATACTCGAAATCCGAGATTTTCATATAATGGTTTCCCTTTTTCAGTCGCCATTAAATCAACTGCGGCAACGCCTAATAGCTTTGCTTCCGATAAAAGTTCAGTCATAACTTTCGTTGCAATGCCTTTTCCTCTATATTGAGGGTATGTAAAAACATTGTATATCGTACCGACAAGATATGATGAAAACGCTATTATTGGAGGTCTTTCCACGATTGACATAAATGCAGTTGCTAATACTTCATTTTCATTCTCGGCAATGATAGCAATAAATCCCTTGTTAAGGTGTTGAGTAAAATATTCTTCTAACTTCGTTCTAATATCTTGCACTTCTTCCGAAGAATACACACCTTTTTCTGCAAACAGATAATCCATACAATTGTAGCAAAAAAAATTAAAATAACTATTCCCCAAATAATTTTTTCTTATTCACAAATAATCCTCCCAATTTAAAAGCGTGTTGCAGAATTTTTTGCAACACGCTTCTTTATGTTGATTATATATTAAACTTGTCCACTTTTGTTTTAAATTTCTTTATCAAGCATTATTTTTAATTCTTTGGCTATTTCTTGTGAAAAATTATGTTTTTTATCACTAAATGTCCACCCAAATCCGTCTCCCTTATATCTTGGAAAAACATGCATATGGTAATGTCCAATATCATTAAATTCTCCACCATTTTGCATTACACTATAGCCATCAGGAGAATACTTTTCTTTAATTACCTTAACAATTCTTTTAGATAATACCATCATAGACGTTACTACCTCAGTTGGAATTTCATCAGTATCTAAATAGTGGCTTTTAGGAATTATAAGTACATGACCTTCATTTATTGGCTCTATAGTTAAGAAACACATAATTAAATCATTCTCATATACTAAGTTACATGGTAAGTCACCTTTTACAATTTTACAAAATATACAATCCATAGTTACCTCCTTAATTATTCTTAAACTTTCCTATTATAATACAATTATGAGTTAATTATAACATATTTTTCAAATACCTTACTATTCACTTTTCAAAGAACATTTTTATTAATTGCTTCGCAATACCTACACACTAACATCACTTCAAATTATAATTATTCTACACTGTAGGTATCGTCATTACCTGAACATATTTCAATAAGGTTTCCTTCTGGATCTGAAACATAACAAATTCGCATACCATAAGATTCAGTAGTAGGTTTATAAACCGGCTTTGCTCCTGCATTTATAACACGTTGAAATTTTATATCTACATCAGAATAGTTAGGAACATCAAAACAAAGCTCTATATTGCCATTTATGCCTTTATTCCAATTAAATACCTCAGGTATAGATTCTTCAAAACCTTCTCTTGTGCATAAAATAAAATGATGAATTTGTCCTTACATTTCAATAGCTGTAAATCCATTACCATCCCAATTTAAATTTAATCCCATTACATCTTTATAAAATTTAACCATGGTTTCCATGTTATTCACATATAATCCAATTGCTCCGAATTTCATTGTTATACCTCCATTAATTCAAATAATCTTTTAATTTATCATAAATTATAATTAGTCACTTACATTTACAGTTTTATATACTTATTGTAGCATAAATACTATATAATGTATTTTAATATTTGTAAAAATTACTTCTATAAATAGGTTCTCTAGTCAGCGTCTAATTAATTTTTCCTATTAGTTAAGTCACACAAAAAAATACCGCATAATTCACTTATGAATAATACGATATTTAAAATGCTATTATCTTCTAGGGTTTTCAAAGGAAGGTGGTGTTGGATTTGAAGCTTCATGAGAAGGTCCTGGAGTTGATAAATCAAAATATAACTTAGAATCTTCACTATTATTAACATCATGGCCATTCAAAAGATTTATAGTTTGTGCAACCATTTCCATATGGCTAAGTTCCTCAGATCCTATATCTAAGAATAAGTCCTTTATTTCAGGATCCTTTATTCTAAAGCTTTGAGAAATATACTGCATAGCTGTTTTTAACTCACCATTTCCTCCTCCTAGTTGTTTTTGCATTAATACTGCGTACTGAGGATTAGGTCTCTCTACTGTAATTTATTCATTGGAAGGATGGTTAATGTCTTAAACATATAATTCCAATGATTTCATTCTTCTTTCTAAAATTGGTCTTTGCCATTTAAAATAATATCAGCTAAAGCCTCTGCATTTTTATAATAATAAGTGAAACCTTCATCTCTTTCAAGAGATTCATCATTTAATTCTCTTTCAATAAACTCAATACATTCATTTAGCTGTGAAAGTGTCACATCCCAAAGAAACTGTTTGTAATCAGGTTTATATAACAATTTATCATATATGCTTTTTAGGAAAATCTCTATATATTTATCTGTCATATAAAATGGAAAAGGAAATAACTTCTCTGAACCGTGGGATATTAAACGCGCAATATCCAAAGAATAAGGCATAATACCTGCAAAGGCCCAGTCTATTAAAACAATATCGTCATTGTCTTCTATTGCATTACACTGTAAGAAATCCCCATTACATAAGGTGCGTGGACATACTAACTGTCTTTCTAAAAAAATATCATATGCTGAAGATAGTTTTTGCTTATTTATAAGACATTTTGACCTTTTATTTATTCTTGTCCAATATCTTTCAAATCGGTTGTCTAACTCATTATCTTTAAAGTCATTTTCCTGCCAGTACATATTAAAAATACGAGAAAGGCTGTCAGCACATCCATAAGCCATATCTTCATTAAATATTCGTAAATCCCTTCCAGCAATATATTCAATTAATATCCATTTCACGTTGTTAATATAAGCCCACCCCTCAAGTTTTGGCACAGGTAGATTTTTATTCTCAAGAAATTTTTTATAAACTTCTACCTCATATTTATCTGACTTTTTCAAAATATATGTCTTATCGTCTGATATTATTTTATAGACATTGTATGCCCTGTCTACACCTTCTCCGTTATCGTGAAAATGTTCAATATTAATTTTCTGTGAAAGTGTTACATTGATTGCATCAAGAACACTCTTCAACGTATTTATATGGTTTATGTCTCTTATTTTTTCTGTATATACCCCTTTCATTGGATATCCCCCTTTTGTTCTATGAATTCAATCTATAAAACCTAAACTACCTATGAAAATAGATAATTTATTCATTGGAATAATGGTCAATGGCTTGAATAGCTAGCTCCAATGATTTAATCCTTCTTTCTAAAAGCGTTCTTTGAGAACTTCCAACCTTAGACTTAACATAAACTCTTTCAATTGATGGGAGTAAACCAGTAAGAACATTTCCAGCTTCAACTAATTCTTTCTCATTATAATTGTGGGGTATTTTATTCCAAACTTTTTCTAACATTGCCAACCCAATGTGAAGAGCTATAAGTCGTTTCTTTAATAAGGTAGTATTTGACCCTTTCTCTGTCATCTGAGCTAAAGCATTTTCGGATTTACTGATAGTTGACTGGAAGGATTTTATTGATTCCATTTTACATTCATCTGATACATTTTCCATGTTAGTGCTCTCCTTTTTTCGTCTATTAATTATTTTTATTCACTAGGTTAACCTTCATAAGATTACCATGCTTGAGAGTATATCACAAAAGATTTTATATTAGTAATCTTCGTTCATATATTTGCAACTTCAATTTTAAATGATTCAGGCCAAATAACTTTATCATTGGTGTAGTTAGCTTTAGCATTCACTCGTTCTTACCACCCAGGGTCATTAACTATACATGAAATCAGATTTTGATTATTTGCTCATTACAAAAATATTTTAACCGTGATTATAAGCTATATGTTCTGAACCGAAAAACTTTGGATTCTCACTACTTATCATTTCAAAAATATTATCATTTAAAAAACTAGGTAATAAATATATTTCCTTTAAATTATTTATATCAATCCATTCACTTTTAAGTTGCATATCATCTATTTCTGTAGGATTAATAGTTTTATCATCTTTTAATTTACATATAAAAATATGATACATTTTATGAATATATTCAGGATATAACTCTCGTGCTTTAGAGATATCACATATTTCTTCATATAAAGCAGAAAATCTTATTGGTACAACATTGTATCCTGTTTCTTCAAGACATTCTCTTATAACAGCCTCATGTAAAGTTTCATATATATATTGTCCTCCACCTGGCAATGAATAATAATTCCCATTATTCTCATCAAAGCACTTGTTTAATAAAATTTTATTGTTATCTATAATAATTGCTTTTGCTGCACTTCTAATGCTCATTTTTACCTCCATAAAAAAACTAACTAGTTGTTAAAATACTCTTTGTCTGACACTAAAAAAATATTTTCTTCTTTTATCATAACATGTTTTGTAAATACATCATTATTTATGATACGGTATTTTGTCTACAAAAATATACTCGCACCATTTTCGCCTATATAAATAGGTAAGTATATACCTATTTATATTTAAAACTAGGCAAGGATATAATTTTTTCATTTTAATATGTCACATGACTTATAAGTAATATAAAAATATTGTAACGCAATTAGATTTTAACTTGTCATTTGAAAACCGAGCAATACTATAAAATAGTTATTTGATATATAGTTCAAAAATATTCTTTTAGTATTAGTTTATTTTAGTCCAAATTAAACACTACACATATAAGTAATCCTAATTCACAAATCGAAAATAATTGAGCCAAAAAATAAGTTTTATAGAAATCATCAGACATTCGTTTTTCAAATAAATATATAAAAAATATCATTAATGAAAATATAATGCCTATAATTGAACCAAGCATGCCTTCATTTTTAACCGAAAACCAAATACCATTTTGCATTCCATATTTCGTAAAATAATAAGCAAATGTCGGAATGGCAATTATATTTGTTGGTATGAATACTTTCAATTTAATAAATGGTGAAATAACTGCTAAAAAGAATATTGCACCTAGTATAGCAAGGAACAACAAGATATCTTTAAAAGGAAACCCTATAACTTTTCCAGTCTTTTCATTATTACTGCCCAAAACGATTTTCTCACAATAAATTGCTTTAAGGGTATGGGTTAGATATCCTATTTTATAAAATTCATATTTACTTACACCAGATGAAAAGAAAAATTTAACCTCTTCTCCTGTAGACAGATAAACATAGTCTGTTGGGTTTTTGCCATAATGTTTTATTTCTACTACTTCCCCAGTGACATAATTTAGTTTTCCAGTTATTAATTGAGGAATATCAAGAAAGTTCGGTTTAAGAAAGTAAATTGTTATGCCCATAACGATTATAAATCAAATAACTTTCCACGGACTAACCTTACTTATTTCCCATCTTTTTCTCTTAGAAAAACTTTCTAAATAATTATATCTATATTTTTCTTTCGTTGCATTTTTTTTAATGCCTAAAAGCCAATTAGAATTTAGTGCTATTATAAGTCCCATTATTAACCAGAATATGATTCCAATTATAAAAAAACATGTTTGAAATATCCTCATTCTTTTATCACCTTAAAATTTTCAATATATATTAGGGTTTATTCAATGTATATCTCTCTTATTTGATTGAATAATGTTCGTACTAATTTACAATTATTCATATACAATCATAATTATAATACTTATTATAGAACAATTACAATAAAGTATTTCAGAATACAAAAACACCCTTCCAGAGATATGCTTGAAAAAAACAGCTTTAATTTTTAATCAAAGCCATTAGATAATTCTATTCCTAAATAATCCAGACAATCCTTTAAAACATACATAGATTTTCATCTAATACTGATTGTTAAATTTAGAAACACTGTTGTGATATATTAACCTTCCTTATAATTATTATGATATTCTCGCTCCAGCATACTAAAATAGAATTGGTCGACCCACTTACCTCCACATAGATACTCTTCCCTAAATACACCCTGCTTTGACATACCTGCTTTTTCCATTATAAATGCAGATTTTTTATTTTCGCAATGGCACATACCTAATACCTTATGAGCTTTCAATTCATTAAATGCAAAGGAAAGTAAAAGCTGTACACTCTCTAAACAATAACTATTACCTTGAAACTCAGGCAAGATAACATATCCAATTTCCCAGCTCTTACGTGAAGGAATACATTCCCATATATAAACTATTCCTATCTGTACCCCATCTGAACTTCGTTTAACTATAAAATCAAAAACATCATTTTCTTCAATTCGCTTAATAAACTTCTTTCGAATACGATCTTTGTCAGTCTCAACATGTTCCTCATAACACCATAATTCTTCATTACTTTCTTCATCACAGATAAATTCTATATGTTCTTCAGTTACAGGTACAAGTTCTATAGATTCTCCTTTTAATATACGTTGTATTTGTTTTTCTATATCTATATTTTCCATTCTTATCCCCCCACTTTTTCATTTTCCTCTGCTAATCTAATTTCATATAACATTCTAATACATCTCTATATTTCATATATAGGTGCAGACCTTTTTGATTTTATTGCATAATCATCAAGGTAATCGGGTAATCTTTCCTCTACACTACATCCATCTAATGAATACCAAGTTATTTTTTCAATGACATCACACAAACTTTTACCATGAAATACTTTAGAATTTAAAATGTCCTCTAATTTATCATAATCATAGGCTTGTAAGCAATCTGATGTTAATCCATACCAGTATACTTCTTTACCTGGATTATCTCTATCTGGCATTTTCCCGAGCCAGCAATCTTCATATTCTGTGTCATCATCAATACAAAAGTTCATTTCAATACATGAATTATAATTTGCTACATCACTTTTTAATACTGTTATTAAGTCTTGCAATTTGATTTTCGCCAACATTCTCCCCCTAATACTTGTATTCATAAGATAACCCTGCTTTGTAATTTGCACTCCGCAATTTATACATAATTAGAATAGCTCATCTAATAAAATATAGTATTTTATTTTTGCATAATCAGGTTTTATTTCTAATTCTTCAAACAACATATCTGTATATCTTGAATCAAAATCCATTAACTGACGAACACATAATGCAATATCTTGATATAGATCGCCAACTCCTGCTCGTCCTAAATCTATAAAGGATGTAATATCTTTACCATCTGTAAAATAGTTGTTAAAACAATAGTCTCCATGTGTAAACACTAATTGTTCTACCGGCTTATTCCTTAGGAGATAATTAAATACATCCTTAGATGTTTCAAGGCCTTCCGTATATTTATTTCTATCCACTCTTCCTATCAAATTATGTTCAATCCTGTATTTTGCTTTTTCTAATTTTTCCTCTATTCTACTGTTAAAATTACATTCTGTGATATCAACACTCTGCAATTTCTTTATACCAATGGCTGCTAAATGAACTAATCTTTCTGGAGTTTTTCTATATGCTTCATCTTCTAGCATCTGACCTTTTGCATTCTCTATTAGCACATAAGAAATGTCATCTTCTAGCACACGATAAATCACTTTTGGTACTGATAGTTTTCCATACAACCACTGGTACATCTCATATTCTCTGATCACTTCATCATTAACCTTTTCTATCTTTAAATAATAAGATTTTTCCATATCAAAGCACTTAATTACTTTTGCTTTCGACATACCTTCTTTATCTACTTCAAAGTGCATACCTTCAAGTATTTTTTCTAACTTATTTGGTAAATACATATATTTTCCCACCAATCCTTTTTCTATATAAATATCTAGCTTTACATATTCATTTAAGTCTATTCTTGTGATTATATGTTGTGTAAATACTGGTAATATAGGAACATTCTAATTAAGTCGTAATTGTATTATTATCAAGAGTAAATTTAAAAAAATCTTTAAAAACTTAATTATTAAAAACTATATTTCTATAGTATGGGATATTAGCAAAGTCCAGCAATAATTGCTGGACTTTATTTGAAAGTTATAAACAAATTGTCTATTTATTTTTTTCACTAATAAAAATATTTATTACTCCTACAGAAAATACTAAAACACCAATTGTCATTATTGAATGTATAAAACCATTTAGTAAAGTAGTATATTCACCAGATAGATTTCTATTAGCGTAGATTGTATTAATCATAAAATAACCTATAGGTGAACTAAATAATATTATTATAATCCCTGATAAAAAGTATTTAAGTTGATTTTTCATAAAATATCCTCTCATAACTCATTTTTTGATGCAATTATAACTTATTTTATTATACCATAATTTTCATTATTATGTAACCGTTTGTAAATATCTGCGTAATTAATTTTAGATTACTCTCTAAGATCTTTATTTTCTTCTTCCTTATAAATCTCTTTCCAATTAAAACTATATGAAACAACCTTAAAGGCTCCCCTTCTAATCCAATCACTTATGCAATACTTGTTGCATTATACAAGAATGATGAACTAACTTTACTTAGTATTATGCTTACAGTTCAGGATTAATATATTTAGTTTTTTCATCTCTCCATAGTTTTAACAACTTTTTCATTTTTTTTCTGCTATCAATAACGAAAAACGGTTTATTAGGATATTTGTTATTTAAATTCATTATAGTATGTTTACGCATTTTAGAGAAACTCCATAAGCCTTTACAAAGACGTAAAAACTCTTTATCAAGTTTTTCTTCAAGATATTGGGGTATATCTGAACGCTTTTTACCATTTCTTCTTAATACACTAACCAAACATACGAATCGGTTTATATCAAGAAATATTATTAAATCGGCTGCTTTAAATCGCAATTCCATTGTGTCAGTATGATTTCCCTCAATTATCCATTTTACCTTTGATGTAAGTTCCATTTGCTTCTTTATCCATTCTTCTTTCGGAGGTTGTTCCCAATTAGGACGCCAAAACTCAACATCAAGATGAATAAGTGGCAACCCCGTGATAACAGACAATTCTTTAGATAAAAAACTTTTTCCACTACCATTATTACCAACAATAATAATGCGATTGTATCCCAATATACTCAATACTATCACTTCCTAAAAATAAATATTATAATTTCTATTTTTATTTTATCCATTAGAATAATAGCATACTAATAGCTACTAAACCTATAAAAATTGCAGCAATAAATAGCATAACTGCTTCTATGTTTCTATTATTCTTATAACTATCCCATGAATTAAAAATAGTTACTAAGGAAGCCAATAGAAACATAATGGGCGTATTCTCCTAAATCCCTGTTATGTGTAGTAATGACACAATAATAACTAAAACCCCAAACACTATTTTTGGATACTTCAATTTCTCAACACCTCCTTATTTAGCATTAAATTAGATTACAAATTATTATTATATTTTTTATTATTTAACCCTTTCCTTAAAATATAAAGGATTAATAATATTAAAATAGAAAAAGTGATTATCCACCATAGTTTTATCATAAATGAATGAGTATATTGCCATATATGTCCCATTTCATCAGCATGCAAAACCTTATAATTCTTTGATTTATACCATGATAACGCATTTTCTGTATTAACCTTATAAGAGTTATTTAATAGTTGAATATCATTAGTTTTAACAATAACAACTGTTGGGTCATTAACAAACGTTATTTTAGCTGTAAATAGCTTTATATATGACAGTCCCATAAATAATACAATACCTATTATTAATGGGGTATGTCTAAAGAAATTATTCAGTTTCATATTTCTTAATCTCCTTCGATCAATTTATTATAATTACACATCACCTATAAAATAATTATACATGAATATAAGCAAGTATAACCTAATTTTTCAAAATATCATTATTAATAAATTTATTAAATATTTCAATCAGAATCTTCTTAATTTTAAAGTGAAATTACCCCTGGTCATATGTAGGTATTGCGAACTAATTAAGAAAATTTGATCTTTGAAAATTGAATAATACAGCTTTAAAAATAAGATATTTTACTTTTATCACAAAAATAACCATGTAGCATAGTGTAATGTGCTATAATTACCATTATTTAAGTTAAAATAGTAAAAAATTGCGTATCGTCTTAATAAATAATATAATTGACTTAATACAAATAGGGAGTGTGATATCATGAATATTAATCTCATGGATAGAAAAATGCTTAAAATACTCTGTGCAAAGTCTGTAAGTATGAGTTTGGGCGACAATTTGCACAGAGATAGATATTTAGTCGCTGTTCTTAAATAAATTCATACATATACAGGCTTTGTTTCCTTAATTAAATAATAAATTTAAGGAAGTGAGCTTTATGAAATATGTAAGAATTGATAGAATATTACCAGATGATTTAGTTAAAGAAATTCAAAAGTATATTCAAGGTGAATATATATATGTCCCTTCACCTCCTGAAAAGAGAAAAAAATGGGGTGAAAAATCTAAAAGCCGCGATTATATAAAAGCTAGAAATGCAAAAATATTAAACCAATATATAGGTGGGCAATCAATTAGCAATCTTGCTGAAGAATTCTTCCTTTCATATAGTAGTATTAAGAAAATTGTATATAAAAAGGATAAGTAATCAAAAGCTACCACTCTTATATGTGTGGTAGCTTTTGTATAAAAGATGATATAGAAACGATTATTATCTTTCTTTAAAAATACAGAAGCTTTAAAATGATATTGAACATAAAATTCATTTCAAAAATGAATTTGTAATTATTCTCGTAGATATTAGAACAAAAGGAGAGAGTCAAATGAATAAAAAAATATCATTAATTCATTCTACAAATTTAGCTCCAGTAGATTATGCTTATGCTGGACGTATACCTTCAGGAATGGACTTATTATTTTTGGCGGGCGCATGTCCCATTAATAGAGATGGAGAAGTACCTAATTCGAGTGATTATGAGATTCAGGCAAAACTTTGTGTAGATAATTTGAAGGAAGCACTGAAGGACTGTGGGGCTACTTTAGAAGACGTTGTTTATACAAGAGTTCTTGTAGCATCTCAAAACCAGTCAGATTTGGTAACAGCATGGGAAGCAATAAGAAAAGAGTTTGGTAGCCATGATGTTCCAAGCACCTTATTTGGAGTTACAGTATTAGGATATACAAATCAATTGGTAGAAATTGAATCAGTAGCGGCAGTAGAAAATAATTCAAAATGATTGAAGTATAGAGGTTAACTTATTTACACCATTCTTATTTAGCGTAACAACTGAAAAAATGAAGGATTTATTAAAACACTGTATTACTCAAATTTGAATTTTACAGTGTTTTTTACATGGTAATTCAAATAAATTTAGACCAAGTATGTAGGACAACGCTACATCTTTATATAAATTGCTCTTTGAAAATTGAATAGTACGGTGTTGGGAAATATGTTATAATATGATCAAAGCAAGCGTATTTAAATCAATAGATAAAAAATAACAGGAGGTATTTTTATGGATTTTAGGATAATATCATTGCCACCGTTCAAAGCAGCGTCATCTGGGATAGATAAAGAATATAACTTTTCCCCTAACGGTATTTTAGGAAAGTTCAATAAGTATTTTTCTGCAATTAATCCATCTGAACGAGATAGTTTTATGCCCAGAGATTTTTTGTGTTTTGATGAAGAAAAACAAGGCCTAGTATGGTGGTGGGCATTGAGTGATGATATGGATGATGGAAGTAATGAAATTGTTGATTTTGAAGGCGGGTACTATGTAACTTATTTCTTCAAAGATGGAGATGAAGAAACACGTGGTAAGTTATATAAGCAAGCCTTGGAATATATTAAGAATTCTGATATTTTCGAACTGGATATCCGTCAAAATCATTATGGTATGGGACATATTATTACACCACCAGAGATTATAAAAGCACAAGGATGGGCACAAATGGAAGCGTTTATACCCATTAAATTAAAATCAACCTCCAACTTGTAATGAAAGTTACAGTGAAGTAATTGAAATGTAAAGCTGTAAAAGATATAAATAGCTCACTAAAAATAAAATCAAATATTTTATGAAAATACCGTACTATTCAAAACTGAATATACGGTATTTTTAGTTCGCAATATAATTAAAATCCAATTTATTATTTTATGAAAAATCAACAATTATTGCACTTTGCTGTTGTGTAGTATATACCATCTTTCCATTTTCTCTTAGATATTTTTCAATACTTTTATTTTGTGAATCAGTATTTTTATAGTGTACTTCAACTGCAAAATTGTCTATACATCTTAGTCCTTTTTCATAAATAAACTCTGGATAATCTTTGTCTGGAGAAATATAATACTATAAGCATTGCATCATAGCACCAACACTCCATCCTATTATGTATTCCTTACTAAAGAGCCTGTAAGTCCACCTCTTCTTTTACCTTTTTTAATATAGAATTAATAAATTCATTCTTTGCATTTGTATATGAACCTCTATCATTAGTATATTTTGCAGCTAAATTCTTCTTTAGCCTTGAATATTCCTCAACGGCTTCCTTATTTAGCCTAAGGTAATCACGAAAATAGATGTGATTTTTCCACAGTTCTCCGTTAATTATTTCTATATGCAAATAATGAGTTCTTAAATCTTCCCTTCCTTTAGCAAACATTACACGACCTTCAATCCCTGCATTATCTCTAAATTGATATCCATTTGCTTCTAATAAGTTTCTATGCTTATCTACATCATCCAATAATTTAACTCCTACAGCAATATCTATAATTGGTTTTGAATCAAGTCCTTCTATTGATGTACTTCCTACATGTTGTATGTCTATAGCAGTTTCGCCTAACAAACGATACAATAGTTTTTCTTCTTCCTTATAAATCTCTTTCCAATTAAAACTATATGGAACAACCTTAACGGTTCCTCTTGCTAATCCAAGCATTTATTTAACCTCCTTAAAGAGATGCACTAAATATTTTAGTTTAATAGTTAAATATATCTAGAGTTAAACTGGTTCATGTTTTTATATTTAAATAGGTCTATATATGCATTTTTACCTATATTAAATAGTTAAGTATATACCTATATGTATTTTAAACTAGGTAAGGGTATAATTTTAAAATTTTAATTTCTTATATGACTTATAGACAATATATTAAATTTGCAAATTTATTAATCTAAAATAAGTTTGTTTCAATTCTACTATTTAGTTCAAATAGTGCAACTTTATTACTTTCCCAATATAACTTTTTAAAAACCTCTTGATATGTCCCCCAAAAATATTCAGTATGTTCTAATGATAATTCTATATGGTTATTGTTAATATTAACTGCAAAACAATATTCAGGTATTACAAATATATTCTCATCCCAATATTGTCTACATTTCGCTGATATGCAGTTAACAGGCATATAAAATGTATGTATATGAAAAAAGCACCTCTATATAGAGATGCTCTAAAATAATACAAATTAAAGTTTAAATATTGGGTCACTCTATGCCTTGATATTATATTTATCTAAGGCTGATTGTAAAATAAAATCCTATAAACTACAATAGTTTTTATTAGGAACTCTATTAAGAAGAGTGTTCAGGAAGCTCCATTCTAACAAATTCTCCATAACCAAGGGGCGTATCTTTCCTATAAGTATCTACTACATTAAACCCTGCACTTTTATAGCATTTAATCGCCCTTTCATTGAAAGATCGAACTTCTAAAGCAATCTTTTTATCTGGATATATCTTCTTGCATTGTTCTTTTACTATTTCCATTAAGACCTTTCCTAATCTTTGTCCACATAGAGATGGTTTTAAGCCAATTCCAATAAAAATACACTCATTTTTATCCAGTAATCTTATGTATCCACATAAGAAATTGCAATCATCAATCACAGCATTAAATTCACTCTTTCTCTTTTCTTCTATTGTAATACCCCATTTTTCATTAGATACTTTATCCCATCCTGGATAATTATATATAGAATATATATCGTCATATTTCCAACTACAAACTTCTTTTGCATATATTTCTGTAAAATCTGCCAATCTCAAATTCATTTTGTACACCTCTAGAAAATTTTCCATTTACATTACTATGTGATACTTTCATGAATAAATTCACCACATTCACCACAAGGTGGCATATTTTTCTTACTTATTTTGCAGTATTGCTATTTACCCTCTGGTTTCGTGATTAACTCTATTGCTTTTTCTATAACTTCATCCTTACCCTCTGCAATTCCTTTCACAGTTTGTTTTACAGTTATGTCAGGTTTAAGACCTATTCTTTGTGTCTGACTTCCATCCATATATGTTACTGCTAGCCCTGATATAGATGTCTGTATACACCCTGGAAGTGTAATGTCCATAATATTACCATTAGCTCCTGCAGAAGTAGTTCCTATTACCGTTGTATTTGGTGCATCCATAAAAGACATAACCATTGTCTCCAAGTAGCTTTGGGTACATTCATTCATCAGTATTATTACCTTCCCATTATACTGATATCTATCTTTTACTTTTCCTAATGAGGTTCTAATAATGCCATTATCAAATATTTTGCTAAATGTAGTTGAATCTATACCTTTGTCCAATTGCTTTTCTATGAATCCTCTTCCTGAACTATTGCTTGTTGATTTGATAAATTTCCCTGGTTCGAAACTATTACTTGAATAAAATTGTTGATATTCAGAAATTTCAGGTTTTATATATTCACCTATAGGATAATTAATAAATTTTATATATTCACTTATATTTGCATTATTGAATCGCGTATCAATAATCAACCCTTCTGTCCCTTTAAATTTTTTCATTAATTTATCCAAGTCTCCACTTTCAAGTGTACTTATATTAAGATAGCCTATTTTTTTGTCTCCCAGGAAGCCGCTTTTCTCATCTTGACCTAGTTTTTTTACATCATAATCCCTATTATAATAGCATGGAACATTTAAGCTTAACTTTTCACCATTTCTTATTACCTCTATTTCAGCTATTTCTTTTGTAGAACGCAAAAGGTAATATTCAAAAGCATTTGTAAAACGATTTTTATCTGATACTGATATATATTTGTTGCACTCTTCTATTATTTTTTCTATAGAAGTTCCATCAATGGATACCACAATATCTCCTAACTTTAAAGGGGACTTATCTTCCCTGCCGGCAATGACAATTTGACCATCTATATTAGATATTGATGCTTTTGCTTTGTATGCTCCAAAGTGTTGTGCTAGCACCTTAAAGTTATCATTAAAAAAGCCATGAGAGTCATGAATATATGTGGTAAGATTTGCAATGGATAATACATATGATTCCTTATCACTTTGAAGTGCTAACTCAGGAATCTTGTCATAAAGTACTTGCTCCCAACCTTCATCCATGAGATTTTTATATGGATAGAAATATTCTATAATATTCCAATAACGAAACAACCCAAGTAATCTCATTCCTGTATCTTCATACTTAATAGAATTGTTCATAAAAGAATCTGAGGATACATTAATAATATCCTCTTCAAATACAGCATATCCATTGTCATTATCAGTTACTTTTACCTCTGATAAATTTTCAACATAGTCAGCAAGGTTATTACCAAGGACTTGTCTATTCTTTATCCATGAATATTCTATATCTAAATATGCCTTCTCTTTTACTTTACGATATAGCTCTTCCTGTTCTTTACTAAGTGTATTGGCTTGAAACGGAAACTGGTTTAACCATGTAGCCATGATATCTCCAGCTTCTTCCTTTGTAGTAGCCTCAAGCACCTTTGGCATAACTCTAAATAATTCTGCATCCCAATTAATATTCCCTGCTGTAATCTCTGGATGACGATACTTAGTAAATCCCCAGACCTTTGCTAAAGTATGCAAATTCTTCTGTTGAACTTCACTTAATTTTTCTATTCTAACTCCACTATCTGATGCAAACTCTGTATCTTGGGATCTTTTAAGATTCTTTTCTTCAGTTTTATCTGAACTAGTACAAGCTACAAATGTTAGACCCATAACTATAAGTATAAAACTAATTATTACTTTTTTACTAAATACATTGATTTTAACTTCTTTTTTTTTCATACTTTCCACCTACATTCTTTAGTACTTTAAAATCTTTTTCAATAAGATTTTATCTTTGATAAAGTACAATTATATACAATATTGTCTATAGTATTATAAATATACCATAAAAACACTATACAACATAGTAACTAATATGAAAAACATTTATGTAATATATTATAATTTTTGTTAGGTTATTTGAAATGTGCTCACTTTAAAAAATCAACAGTTAACTTATTATTGATGAAAAATACTCTTTAATTATATGTCTATGTGTTTCAGCAATATTTAATTTTTCTAGATCTTGGTAAGTAAAATATTTTAATTATTCCTTCTTCTAAACTTTCATCAATTTTCAAACCTCCGCCCATTAGCGCCCAACGGTTACTATCTGCTCTTTTTTCTAAAAAAAATTTATTATTAGACTTAATAATTGCACAGGCATCTATATGGTTTGGCTTATTAG
>NZ_DLNT01000039.1:0-97100 GCF_002477055.1 Clostridium sp. UBA7503 | reverse complement strand
AGTTATTTTGCGACGCCCCCTATTTTAGTGTGTCGGTACTAAGCTAATACTTAAAATGGTTATTTTCTTTTAGAAATATTGAATGAGTTTAATTAAGAGTTAATTTATAAATATAAAGATTTATTTCAAGGGTTTATGTTTAGCTTTTAAGTGTTTTATTTCAGGTAAATTTTCTTTTTTTAATTCTTTAAGTAAAGATGAAAGCATTAAGATTAATATAAAGCTAAAAGGTAGGGCAGTAAGTATAGCCATGGTTTGAAGACCTTTTAAACCTCCACTTAATAGGAGTGATACAGCTATCAATGATTCAAGAATGCCCCATATAAGTTTAATGGATAATTTAGGATTCATATTACCCTTTGAACTAAACATACCGAGAACGAATGTTGCAGAATCTGCTGATGAAACAAAGAATGTCATAATTAAAATTATACAAATAACACTTAATATTGTACCAGTAGGGAGACTTTTCAAGGTGATAAATAGTGTAGAAGTAATATTATTTTTTACTACTTCTACTAAATTTAGGTCAGTATTCATTTGAAGATTAAGCGCTGTTCCACCAAACACTGCAAACCAAAAGAAACTAAATAAAGTTGGAACTAATAAAACACCTAAAACAAATTCTTTTATAGTTCTTCCTTTTGATATACGAGCTATAAATACACCAACAAATGGAGACCAAGCTATCCACCAAGCCCAATAAAATAAAGTCCAACTAGAAATCCAACTAGAGTCTCTAAATGGTCTTAGTTTTAGGCTCAAAGACACAATGTTTTGAAAGTATTCACCTAGAGTATTAGTGAAAATTTCTAAAATATTAGATGTAGGTCCCAAAATAAAGACAAAGAGCATAAGTAGAACTGCAATAGCTATATTAACATTACTTAAAATTTTAATCCCTTTTTCGATACCTGTTGATGAAGATAATAAAAATAGTATAGTTGCAATTATTATTATTAGTATTTGTATAAAACTATTTATAGGAATGCCAAAAACATTATTTAATCCCCCATTTATTTGTAAAGCACCTAACCCTAAAGAAGTAGCTACACCAAAGGCTGTAGCTATTATTGCTAATACATCTATTATTATAACTATTGTACTTTTAAAACGTAAGTTTTCTTTAATTAAAGGTTTGATTGTTTCACTAATTAATAGTCTTTTATTTTTTCTGAATCTAAAATATGCAAGAACAAGCCCTACAAATGAATAGATAGCCCAAGCATGTAAGCCCCAGTGAAAGAAGCAATAAACCATACCTGTATTAGCGGCTTCAACAGTTAACTCTTTAATACCTATAGGTGGAAAGACATAGTGATCTAAGGGCTCTGCTACACCCCAGAAGATTATACCTATGCCCATACCAGCACTAAATAGCATAGAAAACCAAGTAAGGTTACTGAATTGAGGTTTGTCATCATCTTTTCCTAATTTTAAGTGGCCATACTTGCTAAATGCCAACCAAATTACAAAAATTAAAATAATAAAAGTTATAATAAGAAATAGCCAACCGAATTTAGCTGTAGTAAAGTTTAAGGCATTATTCGATATGGCTATAAAATATTGTGGTGATACAAGTGCACATAAAACAAATAGAACAACAAAAAATATAGATATATATAACATAATTTAAACACCTCATTTATCTTTTTCAAATTTATTTTGCTTTAAATAGTTAGATTTATTCATATAGCATATAATAATTTTTGGAAGATACATAAAACAAATGAAGCTATAGATAATTATATAATTGAACTAATTTTGTAAGAATGTTGTAAGTAAATAATATCGTAATATATTGTATCTAGGGAAATAAAGATATATTTCTACTCTGCTAGAAATAATAAGAATTAAAATCAGTTGTGTTTATTATGTTTGTGATAAAATATGAAGTCTATTTAATACATGGGTAAAGTATATATACACATAGTATATATACACATAGTATATATAAAAATGTAATATATTAAGAATACATACATATACAAGTAAGATAGGTTAGTGTGGAGATACGCTATCCTTAATAAAATAAAATGAATTCTGATATTTAATTTATGTCAATGGAAAACATAGGTTAATATAAATAAAAGAAAATAAAGGTAAACAAAGTGATAAATCTTAGAAAATATATTAAGATTGGCTTAATTATCTTGGTAGTTATGGTGTTTATTATCAATATCAATGTCAAAATAGTATTTCTAGACCCAATGGTTCGTTCCTTTGTCTTTGATATAAGCCTTCAAGTAAATCCCTATATAGGACCTCATATTCTTGTAGGAACTGATAATATTGATTTCACAATAGAAGGAAACGGAAGGGTTAATGTGAAAAAGTTTGAGCATATAAAAAGTTATGACTTACCACCAACCTAGGAGTATATAATGACAGAGATTGTATAAGATTTTAGCATCAGGTTGTTAAAGTTAGTGAAGTTAGAGTAAAATATATTTCGCCAATATCCTAAAAAGGATATTGGCGAAGAGGAAATAGTGGAATATAATAGCACTAGTTTTTACTATTCTTCATAGTTAGAAAGTGTGTTATTTAATGAATGTAGTGCACTTTCTACTGAGTTAAGGGTATTTTCGATTATTTGTCTGTTTTGTGATTTTTCAACAGATTTTAATGCTTGATCCAAGCAAGTTTTTGAATCTTGAAGTTCAATTTGTACATCTCGTAGATGGCGTTTAGCGCTTTTTCCTTCATTATTGTGCATAACAATTACCTCCTAAAATTTTATTTTTAAGGTATGGAGCTAGCATATTATGAAAATAAGCTTAAGCTCAATCCAAGAGTGAAATTTTGTTCATAGTAAATTTCTTCATCTACAAAAGTCCTATTAACACCATTATTATCAGAAGAACTTAACTATGAAATATCAAAATTATTATATGTCATAAATTTAAAATCATACTTGGAAAGTTTAGCTTATGGAAGAAAAAACCTTAAGAAACAGATTATTAAATAATCTATTTCTTAAGGTTTCAGTAAAAAGGCATATTAATCATTCATTAGTTCTTCTAGATCTATTGGATACTTTCCGTATAGTTTACCAGCATCCATAAAGGCTTTAATATTCTCTATTGGAGTGTTCATTGGAATTTGACATCCAGTGCTTAAAATATAACCTTTTTCAGAATTGTAACCTTTCCTAATACATTGTTTAACTGACTTAAAAATGTCTTCTTTAGTTCCAGCATACATAACATCAACAGGAGGAACATTTCCGGTTATTACAACCTTATTACCCATCACATTTTTAGCTTCTTCTATATCTTCTATATTATCAATACTAAAATTAGAAATTCCAGTATTCACAACATCTTCCCAAATATCTCTACTTTTTCCACAGATATGTATACCAGGGGAACTACCAGTTTTTTCTTTTATTTTATTTATATTTTTTTGAAGAGCAGGTAAGGAAAATTCTCTGAATTGTTTTGGACTTATAAGGCTTGTTGATGAGACTGGATCAGCAAAACTAATTGAGATACCTAGTTTAGCAACTTCTTCTATGTATCTATTATTAGACTCTGACACTATTTCCATAAGAGTATGAACTTTTTTAGGATATTTAATCATCCATTTTAATAAATTTTCAGTTCCAACTACAGAGGCTGCAACACTAAAAGGACCAGACATAGAAGCACTGACATCTACATCATTTATAAGTTCATCTTTAGTAAGTTTTAATGCTTCCAGTAGTATAGGTAATTTTCCATCCTTTAGAGGGTTTGCTATTTTGAGAGATTCAATTTCATCTATTGATTTAATAGCAGGTTCTAGTAAATAGGAGATAGCATAATCAGGATAGCATACCTTGGCTCCCATAGCTTCAGCTACTCCTCTAAGACTAGTAGATATGCCTACGCTATCATGACGAAGTTTTCTAAACAAAGCTATTTCTAAATTTGCCATTAGTCGTGCAGAATGATAGTAATCCTTAGTTGTTATACCAATGAATGGCGCCATAGTTGCTCCCATGTCGGGGATGCAAATTAGTCTATCAATTTCTAATCCTCTAGAAAATGCATCCATTCTTTCTTTGGGAGTCATTTCTTCTTTAATCACTTAAACATCGCCTTCCTAATAAATGTATTTTAACAATTAACTCATATAATCCTAAAGTTATTATATAAAATATATCCCAATATGTATAATTGAATTATCCTATATATAATGTATATCTATTGACATAATTAATATTAGTAAGAGGTTAACATGGTAAAGATAACAGTATAGGAATATTGTAAGCAAGAAAAAAGACTGAAATATTAAGGAATTACTTAATATTTCAGTCTTTGCTACTAAATTAATTGATATTCATATACAACACAAGGTTTTAGAATTAACCTTATGTTTTGCTATTCTTGATAGTTAGAAAGAGTACTATTTACTGAATTTAATGCACTTTCTACTGAATTAAGAGTGTTTTGGATTTTTTGTCTGTTTTGTGGTTTTTCAACAGAGTTTAATGCTTGATTTAAGCAGTTTGTTGAATCTTGAAGTTTACTTTGTACATCCTGAACATGTTGTTTAGCATTTTTTCCTTGATTTTGTTGCATAATAATTTCCTCCTAATTTTTACTTTTAGATATTAAGATAAAATTTAATACCTAATTTAATTTTTAGTCACAGTAAGTTTCGTTACTATAGATAATTATTATTACTAAGATGTAAAGAAATTCACTATGAACTAGTAAAGTTATTGTATGTTATAAATTTTAAATTATACTTTCAAATTTTAATTATCAAAACTAATAATATAATAACAACTAAGTATTAAGATAAGAAAAGCTAGGCACTAAGCCTAGCTCTTTATTCTTTAATATCTATGGCATCTACAGGACATTGATCTCTTCCATCAACAGCCCCAGCTTCAAGATCAGAAGGAACATCTCCATCTATAGCTTCAGCTTTACCATCATCATCAAATGAATAAACCTCAGGACAGACACCAACACAAGCCCCACAGCCTATACATGTATCTTTATTTACTATTGCTTCCATATTTACTCCTCCTTGTTTTTAATATAATAACAAGGTTAGTGTTTGCAGTAATTGATTTCATATACGCAAAAATTAGAAAATTAATTAATAATAGGTACATAGATGTTAGAGTAGATATATATAATTATGTATTTATATCAGGAGTAGATGAGTCTTTAAATCTCTATGGCAAGTTCATAGTCATCTTGATTTTCTCGTTCTTCAATAAGCTTTAAAATATTATCCATAGTATATATTTTAAGAGACAAATCACTGTTGTCTTCTAGTTTACCAATGTATTCTAGGGCATTAGGGGACACACTGCCTGTAGTAAGAATAATACCTTTTTTTATATTGTTTGCCATCATAGCACCAACAAGTTTTTGGCATATAACTCTTCCTATAAAAAACTCATCAGAAGCATTATCTTCATCATTAGAGGCTAGAGTTGAATTAGAATCATATCTTTTACATTCAACATAGATTTTTTCATCGTCATAATTTGTAAGAATTAAATCAACTCCACCATCATTACTAGGAGGTGTAAGCTTTATATCCTTATATTCAGGGTTATTATGAAAAAGCCACTGACAGAAGCCTTCAAATTGAAGTCCTGTTAATTTATTAATATTTTCTTTTTTAATCCTCATAGTAAATTTTAGTTGTTCATCTTTAAAGCCTCTTATTTTCTCAATAAATTGAGTAAAGCTCTTTATAAGTATTATGAGTACTATAAGTAGTACTAAAATTTCATATTTGTTCATAAGAATCACCTCGTATAATAATTATTGTCATTATAGAAAAAATTAATCAATATATTTGGGATTTTTGCTTTACCATGTGATATTAATGAGCACAATAAACAGATATTTTTATATGAAATCCATAACAGATTTAGAAAAGTATCTTTAATTATGAAGATTTTTAATATAAAATAGTAATAAATACTTCAAGGAGGTTACGTATGAAGAGAGAAGATTATATTTCTTGGAATGATTATTTTATGAGTATTTCTTTGTTATCAGGAATGAGAAGTAAGGATCCATCAACACAGGTTGGAGCTTGTATAGTTGATTGCGACAATAGGATAGTTTCTATTGGATATAATGGATTTATTAATGGATGTAGTGATGAAGATTTTCCTTGGAGTAGAGATGGAGAATTTTTAGAAACTAAGTATCCTTATGTAGTGCATGCTGAGCAAAATGCTATTTTAAATGCTAGAGGTAAGTCTTTAGAAGGCTGTAGACTATATGTAAATTTGTTCCCTTGCCATGAATGTGCTAGAAATATCATTCAATCAGGCATAAAGGAAGTTTATTATCTTAGTGATAAGTATGCTGAAACAGATTCTATAAAAGCCTCTAAATATATGTTTGAAAAGGCTAATGTGAAATTAACTCAATTAACTCCAAGTGTAGACAAGATAGAGATAAAATTAAAATAGACCTATTAAATTAGAGCTAAAAGGATTGTCTCATATTTTTATATTGAGATAGTCTTTTTTTATTTATGAGCAATATCAACTAAATTTTAGAATGAATTAAAGCCCCATTTTAAGATTGGTTGAACGCATACCTAAGAGGTTAAGTATAATAAATAATTATATTTTAAGACAGAATTTGTTAAGGAGTAGATTAAATGAAAACTAAAGATACGATGAGAGATGCTATAGTAATTGGTTTTGCTTTATTTGCTATGTTTTTTGGAGCAGGAAATCTTATATTTCCAACATTTTTAGGACTAGAATCAGGGATAAGTTGGAGTAGTGGATTGTTTGGATTTGTTTTAGCTGATGTAGGCTTAGCTATACTATCAATTATAGGTGCAGCTAAATGCAATGGAGATGTAAGTGAAATTTTTGGAAAGGTAGGTAAAAGATTATCAATAATTTTGGGTGCTGTTATAATGGTATGCTTAGGACCACTTCTAGCGATACCTAGGACAGCAGCAACAACCTATGAAATGGGTATTGTTCCAATATTTAAAGGATTTAGCCCAGTAGTATTTTCTATAATATTTTTTGCTATAACATTGGTTTTATCTATAAAACCATCTAGGGTAATTGATATAATAGGTCAGTTTTTAACCCCAATGCTTCTCATAACTCTACTATTACTCATATTAGTTGGAATAATAAATCCAATTGATTCTATCAGTATAGCGCCAAGAGTAGAAAGTATATTTGCAGAAGGCGTAATCCAAGGTTATCAAACCATGGATGCATTAGGAGCTATAGCATTATCTACTGTTGTAATAACAACATTAAGTAATAAAGGATATAAAGGAATAAAAGAAAAAATAAAATTAACCTTAAAAGCTTCTATTGTTGCATCAATAGGACTAGTTTTAGTTTATGGTGGGTTGACTTATTTAGGAGCTACCATTTCAAATCAGTATACAAACATACCATTAGTAGAAATATCTCAAACTGCATTAATAGTACATATAACAGATACATTACTTGGAAAACCAGGAAAGATAATATTAGCAATAATAATAGGCCTTGCATGTCTTACAACAGCAATAGGACTTACGTCTGCAACAGCCCAGTACTTTAGCAAAATATCAAAGGGAAAATGGAAATATAGAGATATAGTTATATTCGTATGCGTGTTTAGTAGTATAGTAGCTAATTTGGGAGTAAGTACTATAATAAAATTTTCGGCACCAGTATTAAGTGTAATCTATCCTCCAACAGTTACATTATTAATATTAACATTATTTAAAGAAAAAATTAAGAACAATTATGTGTTTATTTTTTCAACGTATACAGCTTTATTTATAAGTGTATTAACGGTTTTAAACGATGTTGGAATAGGCAGTTCAATAGGAGTACCAATAGTAATTGAACTTCCATTTGCGAATTTAGGTTTTAACTGGATAGTTCCAGTTATAGTGACAGGTATAATGGGGAATTTTATTAAAACAAACACAGAAGTATAATATTTAAATCATATTTCATATTACAAAGATATACAAGGCAATCAATAAGTGCTATAGATGATTTATATAATTGTAGCAAACATGCTATAATAGATACATGTAAATGCGTATTTTAAAGATAGAATACCTACATAATTTAATATAAAAATTAGTTTGGAGGTAGAGTTATGATTAAAGCAATTGAAGAGCGTAGAAGCATAAGAAGATATATGGATAAACAAGTGGAAGATGAGAAGTTATTAAGAATTCTTCATAGTGCAAGACTAGCACCATCAGGTAGCAATACACAACCATGGCAAATTATTGTGGTTAAGGAGCAGAGAAATAGAGAAAAAATTGCAGCAGCTGCGTATAATCAAAAGTGGATGGTTAGTGCACCTGTCCACCTTGTGTGTGTTGCAGATATAAAATCAAGGTTACCTAAGAGTGATGGTCTTTATATTGATGAATATAGTAAGGAATTCGAAGTTAAGCAAATTATTAGAGATACATCTATTGCCATTGAACATATGGCACTTGAAGCAATAGATTTAGGGTTGGGAACTTGTTGGATTGCTTGGTTTGAACAGAAAGACTTTAGACCAGTTTTAAATATTCCTGATGATAAGTATGTGGTTGCAGTATTAACTTTAGGTTATCCAGATGAAGCACCAAGTCCTCGTCCAAGAAAGAATTTAGAAGAAATAGTTCATTATGAGCAGTGGTAATAGATAATGAAAGTATATAATAAATTAGTAAGAGATAAGATTCCACAGGTGATAGCTGAAGATGGAAATCAGTGTGATGTAGAAATTGCATCTAAAGAGGACATGATTTCTTTATTAGAAGATAAGCTAAAAGAAGAGGTAAATGAATATCTAAAGGATAAAAATTTAGAGGAGCTAGCGGATATTATGGAAGTGCTGTTTGGGCTAGCTCATAATTTAGGATATTCTGAAGAGGAATTAGTGAAGAAAAGAAATTGGAAGCTAAAGCAGCGTGGGGGATTTAAGGAAGGAATTGTTCTTAAGTCTGTTAAGTAAAAATATTAGCTATATTTTAGTCAGTATGATTAAAATTATAGAGCGTAATGTTATAAAAAGTTTTTATTTGGTTTCTAGTAATGAGGCAAAAGATAAGGAGATACTGATGATAAGAGAATTATTTGAAGATATATATCAAATAGAGGTAGAACTTCCGGATAATCCTTTAAGGGCACTAAATGCCTATTTAATTAAAGGTAATGAAAGAAATCTACTTGTGGATACAGGCTTTCGCAAGGTTAAATCTTTAGAAAGCTTAAGACAAAGTTTAAAAGAATTGAATGTAAATATGGACAATACGGATATATTTTTAACTCATCTTCATGATGACCATACAGGTCTTGTACCATTTCTTTTAAATTCAAATAATAAGGCTTATATTCATCCAAGAGAAAGTGAAGAAATCTATAATTTAAGAAAAGTAACTTACATGGAAGAAATTAATATATTTAATGAAGCCATGGGATTTCCTAAGGGCAAGGCGGTATCAGCGCTAAAAGCTCTAAGAGATCAGGAAGGTTTTGAGGAAAGATTCACTGAGCCAACCTATACAGATATTATGGATGGGGAAACATTAAAGGTAGGAAAGTATGAGTTTAAATGCATTTTAACGCCAGGGCATACCCCAGCTCATTGCTGCTTATACGAAGAAAACCATAGGATTTTAATTGGTGGAGATTTAATATTAGCAAAGATAACTCCCAATATAGCCTATAACCTTGAGCAATGGATGGAAAACCCTTTGAAGGAATACTTTGATAGCTTAGATAGAGTTGCATCTCTAGCTATAGACGTGACACTGTCTTCTCATAGAGCTATTATAAGGAATACTAAAAAGAGGATAAGAGAACTCAAGGACCATTATGATCTTAGGTTAGAGGAAATCATGGATATTTTGGCTAATGGAGAAAAACTTTCGCCTTATGAAATTGCAGGAAGAATGCACTGGAGTATAACAATTAAAAACTGGGAAGACTTCCCGATAACTCAAAGATTCTTTGCACTAGGGGAGTGTATGTCCCACTTAGTGTATCTTGAAAAACTTGAAATGATAAATAAATCATATCAAGGTGGAAAGATATATTATGTTATATCAAATAAAGGATTAGTGTGGGCAATAGTTAAGTACATTAAAGAAAGTTAAAACAGTGAGTTTAAAAATAAAAATAAAGGATGTTTAGAAATAAGGTTATTTCCAAACATCCTTTTAAGTTCTAAAATTATTGAGCTACTGCTGATGAACATATTTTACAGATGTTTATAGTTTTTCCGTCTTCACATTTCTTAGTCCATACCAATTTTACTCTTTTTCTACCGCATAGAGGGCATGTACCTCTCCAACCTACTATTTTCTTAATAACTTTACCTCTTCTTTGCTTACCCATTTTCTCATCGCTCCTTTCTTTAAAAATATATTTTTATAAAGGCAGAGTTATGACTAAAAAGTTAAGATAAGCTTAAATAAAAAAAGTAGTACCACAATGAAAGTAGTACTACTCTTACATATTTTTAGGGTATGTTGATTATCTATACATTTGGGTTATAAGATAAATGCTGGAAATGGAAACGAAAACATAACCAGCATTCATCTCATAAGAGTTTAAAATTAAATGAAAATGTAAAACGTAAAATTTTAATGTAAGTAATATTATGATTTAATTTTATCATAAAATATTGTAAATAAATTAATTAAATTAACTATTTACAATAAATTTGAAAAGTTATTAAGTAATAATTAAAGTTATTAATAAAACATGTACAATAAATAAACTAATTGAAAAGTAGTATAACATATTATATTAAAAATGAAGAAAATTTTAATAATGGTAGTCTAAAAATTTATAAGTTATGCATATAGTATAATTTATATATACCTATTAAATATAATAGATTATGAAAAGGATCTAAAATTTCGTTTTCGTAACATAGTTTATTATTTTACAAATGTTGTATATAATAAAGATATGAATATTAGAAAAGTTGGTGATCATATTGTCAAACCAATTAATTAAAGAAGAAATTTTAAATAAGTTAAGATCAGAAGAATTTACTGATTTTATAAAGAGATTTGATATTATAAATATAGTTGTATTTGGAAGTATTTTAACTGAAGAGTTTAATGAGGAATCAGATGTAGATATTGCAGTATTAGGAAGAAGTAGTTTCTCTTTAGATGATATTTTAGAAATAGAATTATTTTTAGAAAGGTTTTTGGAAAGAGAAATTGATGTTGTAGATTTAAAGAGTAAAACTTTAGATATATTTGTTAAGATAAGTATTCTAAACTCTTGCGAAATTATATATTCAACTGATAATAAAGTATTTGAAGATTTTTGCGATGACGTGGAATGGATATATAGAGAAAATGAAAATTTTATTCATTTTAGAAAGGTTGATGTTTTGTATGAATGAAGAAAGACTTATGAGAATAATTGAGGATTTAAAGGAATGTAGTAGTGATATAGAAGAATGTATAGAAATTATTAAAACTAGCAATGATAGATTACTCTTAAAGTTAGCAAAATCAAGTTTAAGGCAGTTATTTGTTAGTTTTCATACCATTCTTGAGGATTTATGCTCCATTATACTAAAGGAAATAAAAAGATTTAAGATAGGTATAAGCTTGAGTGATAGCTTAAAAATATTTAGAGAAGAAGGAATCTTAGATCAGGATACATATGAATTCTTAGAAAAATCTAAATTAATTAGAAATAGAATTGCTCATAGATATAAAGAACCAACTCATGAAGAACTTTTCAATCATATTGTGAAATATAAGAGTAAATTTAAAAAAATTATTAGAATAGCAGCTAGTTATTTATAAACTGTAGGAAGAAGATAAGAGAGTAGTATGAAAAATACGATCTATAAAAGCAACTAGGAATATAAAATTCTATTTTAGAAAGGAGCACTTAATATGGATAACAGTACTTTATGGTATATGGAGAAGAGAGTTGATAGAACTATAAAAAATTTAAACAGAAGAAATATGGAGGGATTCTTTGTAAAAGATAAAAGTGAGTTAATGACCCTTTTAAAGAAACTTATAGATGAAAAATCCACAGTAGGGGTAGGGGATTCTATGACACTTTTTGAAACAGATGTCATAGATTTTCTACGTAAGGGTGATTACGTATTTTTGGACAAGTATAGAGAAGGCATTACGAGTGAAGAGAAGAAGGATATTTATATACAAAATTTTTCTGCAAACACATTCATGTGTAGCACTAATGCTCTAACGGAGGATGGAGAGCTGTATAATATTGATGGTAATGGGAGTAGGGTTGCACCTATGCTTTATGGTCCAAAGCAAGTTATTCTAGTAACTGGAATAAATAAGATTGTAAAGGATATAGAGGAGGCAGAAAAAAGAGCTAGAAATTATGCTGCCCCTATTGATGCCAAGAGATTAAATAAAGATACTCCATGCACTACCTTAGGTTATTGTGTAGATTGTAAGAGTCCCAACAGAATATGTAATGATTTCACAATTATTAGAGGCCAATTTATTAAAAATAGAATAAAAGTAATTATTGTGGGAGAACAACTAGGATATTGATAATTTTAAATAATGTATAGTTCGCATAGAACATTAATTTTTAGTCTGAAATACTATAGTAGACTTTAATGAATCCTTATACCAAGTAATAGCTTGATGTAAGGATTTTTTGTTTATAAAAAATATTTATATATAAATTTTATTATAGTATTTTGAAATATTGAAAAAATATAAAAAATATTCATAATTATATAAAAATTAATTAAAAAACATTGTAATTATTCATAGAAGTAGTATAATTATATAAAATATAAAAAATTACAATGGAGGTATTAAAATGAATAAAAAGATTAAAATTACATTAATTGAAAATTTAGTACAATTTATGGGGAGGAAAAATTTTAAGCGAAATGCTTCATTAGCATGTTTAAGTGTATTTATAGTGGTAAATACATCCACTGGAGTTATGGCTATGACTATGGAAGATATGGACAAGATACCAATTAATATAGCAGCAGAAAATAATAAGAATAGGGTAAATCAAAATTTAGAACAAAAGCCAAAACCATATGGAGTATTAAAAGATAGGATTTCAAATAATGAAGAAATTATTCAAGCTAAAACATTAGAAGAGGCTAAAGTAGATGATGTCAGTTTCCTTAAACCTTCAGAAGAGAAGAGTGTAGATACAAAAGCAGTTGAAGTTCAGCTCAACTATACCTTAAAAGAACTTTCAGCGATGAGCTATCAAGAAATGGTTAATACTATTGCATCCTTAGAGTGGAGAAATATCGATGGACTATTTAAGTATTCTACAGATTCACAAGAATTTTATGGTGATAGAGCTCGTGTAAAGTATATAATAGAGGCTCTAGATACAAGAGCTAAAACTTTTACAGGCACTAATAACAATGGTATTCCCACTATAGTAGAAGTTTTAAGATCAGGGTTCTATTTAGGATATTATAATACTGAATTAAGTTATCTAAATGATAGAAACTTTAAAGACTTATGCTTACCAGCATTAAACTCAATGATTGACAATCCTAACTTTAAGTTTGGAAATAAACTTCAAAATAGTGTAGTTGAAAGTTTTGGATCTTTAATTGGAAATGCATCTTCCAGTGTAGAAATAGTTAATAAGTCAGCAGCGCTATTAAGAGATTATAAAATCAACATAGAGATATATGGCACTGATTTATCAAAGGCTAATGCTATCTATGGAGTAATTAAAGGTATATCCTATGATTTAACTTCTGCAGCCTACGGAAAAGATCCTGCAACAATGCCTTACTACGGTAAAATTGATACCTTTATAAATGAATTAAAAGAACTAGCATTAATGAAAAATACTAGTAGTGGTAACCAATGGTTAGTTAATAATGCCATTTATCAAATAGGAGAACTAGGTGTGTTCCATAGCAATCCGAAGATGGCAATTGGATTATTAACTAATGTTATGGATACTTCAAACAAGTATTCAGAGAAATTTTTTATAGCGGCAGAAAGAATTAATTATCTATACAAAGGCATCAACTCACGTGGAGAAAATATAAACTATACCCAACTTCAAGAAGAAGGTTACAACAAGTACCTACCTAATAAGTATACCTTTGATAATGGCTCAATAGTAATGCAAGTTGGATCTAATGTTTCAGAAGAAAAGGTAAAAAGACTTTATTGGGCAGCAAAGGAAGTAGAAGCTCAATTCTTTAGAAATATTGGAAGTGATAAAGTTTTAGAAGCTGGGAATAAAGATAATGTTTTAACTATAAAAATTTTCAACTCCCCATCAGAGTATAAAATGAATCAATATTTAGGTAATGTTAGTGCAGATAATGGCGGAATATATATAGAACCTATAGGAACTTTTTACACTTACGAAAGAACAATTCATGAAAGTATTTATAGCTTAGAAGAACTATTTAGACATGAATTTACTCACTATCTACAGGGTAGATATTTAGTTCCTGGTTTATGGGGACAAGGCCCATTTTATGAAAATGAAGATTTAACTTGGTTTGAAGAAGGTTCAGCAGAGTTCTTTGCTGGATCTACTCGTACAGAAGGAGTGAAACCAAGAGAAGCTATAGTGAATCAACTTGCAAAGGAAGAAGCCAACAGATTTACATTAAGTCAAACTATATCTTCTGGATACAATAGTGGATGGCAATTCTATAATTATGGCTTTGCCCTTGTAAGCTACATGTATAATAGTGATATGGAATCATTAAATAAAATAAATGATTATGTTATTAATACTGATATAAAAGCATACAGAAATTTTATTTCACAATTAAAGGTTGACTCAAACAAAAATGTAGAATATCAACAATATATGCAACAATTAATAGGGGATACTACTATAGGAACTCCATTGGTATCAGATAGTTATACAAAGATTCATCCTAAAAGAACTATAGAAGAAATTTCTTCCGACATAGTAAGTATAAGTAGAATTAGCAGTGTAAATCAAGATAAAACTTATTCAGCAGATTTCAACACATTTAAGATATCTGGTAAGTATGTAGGTGGAACTTCAAAGGGAAGATTACAGGATAATGATGAAATGAATCAAAAAGCTAATGAAATGCTTAAAAACCTATTATTAAAGGGTTGGACAGGCTACGAAACAGTAACTTGCTATTTTACTGATTATAAAGTTGTCAATGGTAAATATGAATATAACTTAGTGTTTAAAGGACTTTTAAATGATAGCTCAGTAAATCCTGAAAATAAAATTCCTACTGCAAGTATAGATGCTCCAGATAATGTAGAAGTAAATAAGGCGGTTTTATTTAGTGCAGATAAATCTGCAGATTCAGATGGATTTATAGTAGCCTATGATTGGAATTTTGGAGATGGATCTACGAGTTCAACTAAAAATCCAACTCACTCTTATAATAAAGAAGGAAATTATGTTGTTACCCTTAAAGTTACGGATAACAAAGGCGCCATTGGAGAAACAACATCTAATATCAAAGCTAGCAAAATATCTGGAGAAAATGGAATAACTTCAGAAGTAGAACCTAATAATGATTATAATCAGGCTAATTACTTTATAGCTAATAATAAAGATGTAACTGGTACTATACAAAATGCTAATGATGAGGATACATTTGCTTTTGAAGTGGAAAATGATGGAGAAGTTGATATAAAGATTACAGGAAATTCATCTAAAATAACTTGGATAGTTTCTAAGGAGAATGACTTAGAAAATTACGTCTGTTGGAATCAATACACTGAAGGAGATATAAGTAAAGGAAGCTTTAGTGCTACTCCAGGAAAGTATTATATTAAACTATACTCAACAGATAAAACTATAGAAAATGGAAACTATATTATAAATATTAATGGTATAAAGTCCTATAATAATGACCCAGAAGTGCCAAGTAATATTACAGAAGTAGAACCAAATAATAGCTTTCAATCTGCAAATGTAGCTATATATAATAACATTGATGCAAAAGGAAAACTATCTACAGGTGGAGACATTGACGTTTTTTACTTTGATGTAGATACTGCATCTAATGTAAATATAAAGGTTGGAAGTACTCAGCAAGGATACACTTGGATAGTGTGTAAATCAGATAACTTAAATAATTATGTTTGCTGGAGTCAGAATAGTGAAGTAGATGGAACTAGTGGAAGCTTTAAGGCTGCACCTGGTAAATATTTTATTAAACTATACTCTTTAAATAACTCCAGCAGTGTTGACTATACTATTAAAGTTGATGGTATAAGACAAAGATAGCGCAAGTTTAATAGTATAACTAAATTTATAGTTTTTTATACTTGATAAATAATAAAGTTTCAACTACAATATAAGATTTAAAATGTAGTTGAAGCTTTTTTATTGACAAAAACACTACCATGCAATACAATATAGAAAAGGACTATTATGCATTGCAATATACCCTGTAATGCATAGTACTTTAAATTTAGTTTTGGAGGGGCAGTTTATGAAAACAAAACAGTATATAAAAGAGGTTAATAAGTTTATTAGTAAACTAAGTAAAGAAAATGAAGAGAAGTTTGAAAATATATTATTTAAAATACGTTTTTCAAATATTAATGATCATGATGCTGAAGAGTTCATACACCATTGTTTAGATCTGTTTTTACAAGCTGAGGAAAGAGGAATTGATGTAGAAGAAGTACTAGGGAATAGTGATATAAATTCCTTTTGTGATGAGTTTATATCAGAAACAATAGAAGGGTATTCAGTGCTAGAAAAATTGTACTGGAAGATTTCTGAACTACCAATAATATTGATTATTTTTACTGGTGTATTTGAGATGTTTGTGGGACAACTAATTGATAGCTGGGTAAATAAAACAACACTATTTACAGTTTCAGTTACAGTTTCAATGTTAGTTAATACTATAATTGCAATTATCTTAACTAATTATTTATTATCTAAAATACAATATATGTATAATATTTTTAATGGAGATGATAAAAAGAAAGATAGAAAGATAACATTTTTATTATGGATAGGCTTTTGCATTATAACAGCTATATTTGTATTAACTAAACTGTTTTTAACAAAGGTACTTTTTGAAGTTAACTATTTAATATTCATGGGCATACTTATAACTATTTATTTGATACAGTATTTCTTTGAAAATAAAAACCAATAGAAGGAGGGAACCATGAATAATAAATCACAGTTATTAAAGGGAAGTTTAGAGGGCTGTGTTCTTAAAATTATAGACTTAAAAGATGAGATTTATGGATATGACATTGCTAGAATACTAAAGGATAATGGTTTTACTGATATTTCTGAAGGAACCTTATATCCACTGTATACACGCCTACAAAAGAATGGTTTTATATCGTCAAAAATGAAGGAGTCTCCCCTTGGCCCTGCTAGGAAATATTATAGCTTAACAGATAAAGGCCGTGAAGAACTAAAGGATTTTGTGGATACTTGGGAATATATGAGTAAAAATATAAATGATATAATTAAAGGGAATATTCAGTAGTGTAGCTACAGAATTATTAGATATATAAGTACCCCATAAGAAAGACTTATAAAATTGTCCGTCTTAAGGGGTACTTTTTATACTATATGCATTTTATAATTTAGATAAATCGGTTACAAATTCAATATCTACATTTAATGAACTTAACAGCCTTTTTAATTGCATTGCAGCAATAGCTGAGCTTGGTGGTGTTGAAACTATATTTTTAAAACCAGTAGACTTATACATTTTAATGCAGTTCTCAAGAATTGGAATCATTTCTGCTTTTGATGTTGATAATTCAGAGCTTTCAAGTGCAAGAGTAAAGTTTGATGGAGTTATAGACTTTACAGCGTTATTGTAATCATTTAAGAAATTTTTGCCATCTTCCTCTTGAAAAAATCCTCCTACAGTGATAAATAATACCTTCTTAGCATTATTAACTTCTACTTTATACATTTAAAATTCCTCCTTTAAAATTTATATAAAAAAGCTCCCATTGTGTATCCAGAACCAACTGAACAAAAAATAACGAGATCTCCCTTATTTATTTTTTTAGTTTCTATAGCTGTATTAAGCGCAAAAAAAGGACTGGTGCATCCAGTATAACCATATTCATCTGCGACAAAGGTATAAGTGTCACTACTAACCTCTAAATTTAATTTATTTAATGTTTCCTTTATATCGGCATGAGAAAACTGTGAAAATAAGAAGTGTTTTATATCTGTTATAGATTCATTTCCTTCTTTTAAGAGTTTATTGATAAGTTTTACCCATTCATCACTAAAGTAAGACACATCATGATTTACCCAAGCATATTTTTTACTATCTATAGGCAGTTCTTCATCATATATATGGGATAATCCACATTCAGGGAAAACCATATATTTATGATTTTTAGAATCAGTATGGAAGGCAGAATTAAGAACCCCACCAGTTTCTTCATCATTAGTAAGTAATATTGCAGCTGCACCATCTCCAACAGTAGAATTTACTAACTCACAATCACTTTTGGCAAGGAGTGAGCCATATGAAGCACCAACGATTAAAGATTTTTTATATTTACTTTTAGATTTCATATAGGTCGCAATGCTATCTATAGCTGTTATCATTCCTATACAATTATCGTTCATGTCATAAGTTAAATCGCAGTTACATGCATCTATAGCATCTCGTATCAAAAGAGCGTTAGTAGGTATTAAATGTTCTACAGAATCACTAACAAATACAATAATATCTAATTCAGAAGCCTTAATATTAGCTTTTTTCAAACAGGATTTAGCAGCTTCCACACTCATAGTAAGAGAATTTTCTGTATTATTATCAACTAAATACCTAGACTTCCGTCCTAAGTGATTTAAAAGTTTTTCTAAATCTTGTCCATATTTGTTAATGAAGTGTTGATTCTCTATTCTTTTTTTAGGATGATATATTGATAATCCTTGAATTTTTATTCCCATAAAGTCCTCCCCATTCACATTTGAATTTGATGTTTAAATATATATTACATATAAACAAAATGGTACAATATATATGTAAAAATTATAAATATAGTAAAAAATATATTCTACTGAGTTTATTATTCTACAAAAATTTCAAATAAAATAAATTTAAAATATAATATAGTATTATATTTTTGATATCACTCTATTATTATCGTCACAATTCGATTTACTTTATATGTTTTATAATTTATATTCTTACTTTATTAGAAGCCGATATTAATTTATGCAAAGAGAGGAAGTTGGATTAACCTCTAACTTTTTTATAGTAGTTGACTCTTGGGTTACCGAAGGGTTTATAATAATAATAGATGGCAAGGTGCACACTTGTAGAGCTTATTTGTTGAGGTGAAGTTATGTTTAAGATTGGTGAATTTTCGCGTATGAGTGGACTTTCAATTAATACACTGTATCATTACGACAATGTAGGAATTTTAAAGCCTATATATATAGATGAATTTACAGGTTATAGATACTATGATGCAAATCAACTTATAACCATAAATAAAATAGTTGCTTTAAAGGATGCTGGATTTTCACTTGTTGAAATCAGCAGTTTCTTTAATAATAATTCTTGTAATGAGTCACTTATAGAGGTTTTGGAAGTGAAAGCAGATTTACTTGAAAAGGCACTAGAACTAGAAACAATTAGGCTTCAACGTCTTCGTACAAATATATTTTTAATAAAGAATGGAGGCATACCTACTATGAATAAAATTTCAATTAAAAAAGTAGAAAAAATCTTAGTTGCATCATTGCGAAAATGTTTTGTGAAGGATGGTAATCAAACTTATGATGAATTTTGTGAAAGCCTATGGGCACAAGTTAATGAATATATAGATAAAGTAAAAGGTAAACGTACAATTCCGTGTATGACACTTTATCATAAGGACAATACTTCAGTACAGGATATGGAAGTTGTAGAACCTATAACAAAATTAATCCCAGAAGGTGATAATGTTAAAGTGCATGAATTACCAATGGTGGAAAAAATGGCTTGCATAGTTCATAATGGCTCATTTGCTACAATTGGAGAAACCTATGAAACAATGCATAAATGGATTTCAGAAAATAAGTATTCAATCTGTGGACCAGTGCGTGAAATATACCATGAAGGTGAATGGGTAACGGATGATCCTAATGAATATGTAACAGAGCTACAATTTCCTATAAAGTAATATGATTAATTTTAAAAAAATAGACTACTCAAGTATATAAAAATTACTACAAAATAAATACTAGAATACCGTATTATTCTTTAAAATGAATATGCGGTATTTTTTAATAATTGAATGCTAAAGTGTTATATATAAATTACCAGGTATAGATATTTTGTATAATATGGTATAATTTCCTTGGAACTGCTTTTGGTTTTTAATACTTACTTTTAATGACTTTATGGGAGTTATAAAATGAGGATTCATTTTTTAAGTGCTAGGTAAATGAAAGGAGTAAAGATTTATATGAAAAAATCTTTAATAAAAAGTAAAGCTATTACTGAATTAGAAAAAAGGGTTAAACAGTATGGATATAGGGCTGTAGAAGAATTCATACATGATTTACAACATAAGGGTTCTCCAATAATAGAACATATAGAGAATCATGATAAAAATAGCTTAGTTACTTTTATATATGAAGGGAATAAAGAGCATAAAAATGTTTTGTTTATACCTGATATGGGATTAGATAGATTTAAAGATAACTATAGAGATTTTCAAATGGAAAAAATAATAGAAACGGACCTATGGTTTATTACTTATGAAGTAAGAAATAATTTAAGATTTATATATTACTTTTCACCAGATGATCCATTGGATGATAATTGGAATGAAAGATTTGGTAGTAGAGTTAAGTATGATAAGTTTTGTAAAAGAGCATTGAGTTTTGATAAAGAAAATCCTGAGGATAAGGGTTCTTATGTATTAATGCCTAAGTCACCAGAAGATATTTGGTCAACAAAAATAGAGGATGTACCAAAAGGAAAAATAGAGGAACATAGGTTTGAAAGTGAAAACTTAGAGGATAAGCGTAGAATCAGAGTTTATATACCTTATGGATATGATGAGAAAGAAAAACCTTATGGATTTATGGTTTTAACTGATGGTGATGATTATATATCTACTCTTTCTGCAATAGAAACTTTGAATAATCTTATTGCTGCTAAAGAAATACCATCTATAGTTGCCATATTTATTGATTCAACAAAAAACAGAGGAAAAGAACTAAAGTGTAATGATTCATTTTGTAAGTGCATTGCAAGGGAGGTAATCCCATGGGCTAAAAAAAATTATAATATTTCTAGCATGCCAGAAAAAGCTATAATTTGTGGACTTAGTCTAGGAGGATTAACAGCAGCTTATTTAGGGTTAAACTATTCAGAAATTTTTGGAAATGTCCTTTCTCAATCAGGTTATTTTTGGTATAATTCAGAAGACTATGTACCTAATGAGGATTGCTGGATGAGCAAAATGTTTAAAGAAGTAAATACGCTCAATCTTAAATTTTACCTAGATATGGGGGTTTTGGAAACTAAGTATAAAATTATAGATCCTAATATAAATTTAAGAGATACATTGATATCTAAAGGATATAAAGTTGATTTGCGATGGTTTAATGGAGGACATGATTACTTATCTTGGGGAGAAACATTGGCACATGGATTAATTTCGCTTATAGGAATAAAGGAGAAATTATAAGGATATAGCAATGTGTCATTAGAAAGGTGAATAAGAACAGTATTCTTTGAAGCAGTAATAGATATAAATAAATTTAAAAGTATGTTACAATATGTATAAATATGTAATATATATAAATTCAAATTACATATAAGCGATGAAACTTACAAAATGTTAAATTTTAATTAGGGGGATTTGGGGATGAATAAAATTACAAAATATGAATTTAGGAAAGTAACAAATAATGATGTTGAAGATATGCTTACATGGAAGTATGAAGGAATTTACTCATTTTTTGATAATGACTTCTCAGAAGGAAAAATAAATTATGTAAAAAGTTTTCCTATGGATGATAATGTGTACGCAATTTATAATGATAAAAATGAATTAGTAGGAAATTGTGCTTTTTACCTTAAGGATAAAGTAAGCTTTTCAATTCAAATGAGACCAAGTTTAACAAGCAAAGGCATGGGAAAGGAATTTTTACAAGCTATTTTAGACTTTGCTAAGGAAAGGTATAATTTAAAAAATATAGAGCTTTCAGTTCTTAAATTTAATGAAAGAGCTATAAGATTATATAAAAGTTTAGATTTTAAAGTTATAAATGAATTCATAGGAAAAACAGTTAAGGGAGAAATGGAATTTATAACTATGTCAAAAGAATTATAAACAGAGTTCTAAGTATCAGTATTTTCGATACTTAGAACTCGTTGTCCATTTGGGTAAATCGTTATCCAAGGACGTAGCAACTCTTTACTCTGACTTTTAAGAAGATGGGAGTATTAGAGCTGGTAGTCATCAGATAATTATTGACTACCCTACATATTTGAACTCAGAATGCAGGGTAGTCTTATATTTCCTTTGTTACAATTAAATATGAAAGGGGAAGGTAAAATGGAATGGGTTGAGAGAATGACAGCAACAATAGATTATATTGAGAATCATTTGACTGATGATATTATGTATGATGAAGTAGCAAAAGTTTCTTGTTGCTCAATGCATCAATTTGGACGTGTTTTTTCTTATGTTGTAGGGGTATCTCTATCTGAATATATTCGTCGTAGAAGATTAACTCTTGCAGCATTAGATTTACAAAGTAGCAATGAAAAAGTTATTGATATTGCTATAAAGTATGGATATAATTCGCCCGATGCATTTACTCGTGCTTTCGTCGGAATGCATGGTGTAACTCCTAAGGTAGCGCGCACTTTAGGAGTAAAACTTAAAGCCTATCCACCCATCACTTTTCATATTTCAATAAAAGGAGATGTTGAGATGGAGTATCGCATTGAGGAAAAGAAAGAAATAAAATTGGTTGGACTTGTTAAACAAATAAAGAGGCGGTCTGCTAATGCTGAAGCTAATGATTGGAAAGAAGCTTTAGGTGAAGCATGGGATATTTGGGATGAATTTTTGGATGGTGATATTGATAGGAAGATAGCATGTGAATATAAACTTTATCGCAGCCCCATGTGGCAGATGGGTTTCACAAAAACTTTAGAAAATGGAGAAACCTTACTGGCTATTGGTGCTGAAGCTGATGAAAATGTTGTAACGGATTTGCAAAGCCATACTATACCAGCAGGAAAATGGGCAGTATTTACTGCAAGAGGAAGCCGCAATGGCAAAGAGCACCCAATTGATGTCATGTGGACGAAAATAACAGCAGAATGGCTTCCTAACTGTGGATATGAAAGAGCAGCAGATTATGAACTTGAAGTTTATCTACCGGGAGATACAAATGATGATGATTATGCCTGCGAAATATGGGTTCCTATTACTAAGAAGTAGATATATATATATTCTAAACTTAAAAATATCTATAAAAATAAATATTCATTGGTTAAAATACCGTAGTATTCAGTAATGATTACACGGTGTTTTTATTTTATGATTTAACTATATAGTAAATTGTATAATTAAAATAATATTATTTGAGAGTTGAATAACATGGTATTTAAAATATAAATTACTATAAAAATATATAGAAAATAATTTGGTTCAATATGGTATAATTTCATTAAGTTTACTTGTTTTATAGGTCACATATAGGAAAAAGTATTATGAGTTTTAGTGTATAATGTGATGTTTATTTAAAATAAAATAATTATTTAAATAATGAAAAGTAGGAAGGGGCAAGTATAGATGATATCATATAAAGTAGGATTAGAAAATATTCAGTGGGATAAACTTTTTGACCTATATAAAAGAGTTGGATTATTGAAACGGTTTATAGAAAATAATGAATACTGTAAAATTCAATCAGCATTTAAAAATAGTTATAAAGTTGTTATAGCATGGGATGATGAAAAATTAATAGGAGCCTGTAGAATGATATCAGATGGAATATGTTATGGCTCAGTATTTGATGTGGGGGTATTGCCTGAATATCAGAAAAAGGGTGTAGGAAAGAATTTAATGAACACACTTTTGGAAGGAGAAGAATATATACCTATTCATCTTACCGCTACCTTTGGAAATGAAGATTTCTATAAAAAAATTGGTTTTAAAAAGCATAAAACGGCTTATTCTAAATATCCATGGGAAACCATATATACAGAAGAATAAGCATGTTAAGGAAGGAGTAGTATAAATAGTGTATCTTTGAGATAATAAAGCAAATTTAAGGAGAAAATTATGAATAACATAGAACAAGTATTACAAACGGAATATAGTGAAGAATTTGATAAACTAAGAAAAAATAGAATGTTTGTCAGTTATCATAAATACGGTCATATAAAAAATAACTATGGTGATGGTTTAATTAATTCAGTTGAAAATCTAGAAATAAGGTTAAAAAAGTATAAAGAAACTGGTAATACAGAATTTTTAGTTGATGTTGCAAACTTCGCAATGATCGAATTTATGTATCCTAAACATGGAAATGCTCACTTTGATAGTGAAACCCACGGTACTAGATTAAAGGGAATGACTGTTAATGACTTGAAACAGTTATGATACATAATTCAACTAGAGGGTTAAGAATCAAAAATAATGGTTGATAAAATTTTAGTGTAGATAAATGAGTTAGATAAGACATTTGGTTTTTTAGATATAACGGAGGTAAGAATGATAAAGAATATTATCAATGAAACAGGATTTAATATAGAAACAAGTAGGTTACCTCTTGTACCTATTTCAGAAGAATTCGCATATGATTATTTTACTGAATTTAATGATGAAATAACAAAATAATAGTATCCTGAGCCTTATAAAAGCCTAGATAGTACAAGAAAATTTATTGATGAGTTTACAGAACTTAAAGAGTCGGGAACAAATTTGGTGTGTTGTATTTTAGATAAGGAATATAAATTCATTGGAAGTATAGAGATTCATCTGATAGATACTAAGACTCCTGAGGTAGGTTTATGGATACGAAAGGATGAACAACGTAAGGGGTATGGATATGAAGCCATTACTGGTCTAACTAACTTTTTTCGTGAACATATGGATTTAGATTATTTTATTTATGAGGCAGATCGTCGTAATCCTAATAGTATTCAGTTAGTTAAAGCTCTAAGTGGAATAGAGGTTGGATTCAATAAAGTAGAAAGTAATGGTGGAAGTACCTTAGAGTTGAACGCGTATTATATTAAATAGTAAGGTTATAAAATATCGGATTATTCAGAAATGAGTATACGATATTTTTTTATTCTCTAATTTTACTACATATACAAATATATAGAGGATAATTTAGTATAATGTGGTATAATTTTGTTATAATTACCATTTTAGAGAATGTTAGGGAGGGGGTTTAATGATCCATTTAAAAGAAGTTACGGAGAAAAATTGGAGAGAAGTTAACTCACTAGAAGTGGAAAAAGAACAGCAACATTATGTATGCTCTAACGTTGGTATTTTGGCTAGAGCTTATGCTTTTAGATCTCAAAGAAGTCAAGCTAAAGCAATATATAATTATAGTGAAATAGTAGGATTATTAATGTATAGAGAGTGTGATGAATTACAAGCATTTGTATTTGATCAAATGATGATTGATAGAAAATATGAGAGAAATGGATATGGAGAAGAAGCGGTATCCAAAGCAATAGAACTGATGAGAAATACTGCAAATTACAGCAGAATAGTTTTATGTTACTGTGATGGTGATATTGCTGCTAAAAATCTTTATATCAAGTTAGGCTTTCTTCATACAGGAGAAGTAGATGAAGATGAAATAATTATGGCTCTAGATTTATAGAGTTAATTATATTTATAATATTCAATGTTATTACTACATTATGCAAGGAGGAGTCTATGATTAGAATTGAAGGAGACAAGATTTATTTAAAAACATGTACTAGAGATGAATATTGTGAACACTATAAATCCTATGTTGCAGATCTAATTATGGATCCAAATATCTATGTTTATGATAAAGAAAAGGTTGATAAAAAATATGATTCTATTATAGAAAAGGAATCATGGTATCCTAGGGTTGGAATTTTTTTAAGGGTTGGAAGGATTATTGGAGAATTATCTTTCAAAAGAATTGATTATAAAAAAGGTAGATGTGAACTTGGACTTGCCATTGTCAATAATAATTATAAGGGATTAGGGTATGGAACTGAAGCAGTTAAATTGGCAATAGACTATGTATTTAATACATTAAACATTAAATGCATATATGCTGATACAATGGGCTCAAATAAGAGAATGAAAAGTATATTTGATAAATTTGGATTTGAGTTTATAAATAGAGAAGAGCATTTTTATTATATGCATGATAGATGGGAAGATAAGCTAAATTATATATTAAGAAATCCAGAGGTACTGTACTAACTAAAGAAGAGGTTAATATTGGGGGGTACAATGGTTAAACCCAATGTGGATAGTAATGGATGTTTACAATTATTTTACAAGGGAGGGGTTTATGTGTATGAGTATAAATATGTTGAAGCAACTTTAGATGGTTTCTTTACGAAAGGTAATCATCATGAAATAATAGATAAATATGCTAAAGAAGGCTGGAAGTTAGTACAAGTATTGCCTACTTATTATAATTCTTACGGAAAACCTACTGATCATGAAATTATATTTGAACGTGAAATTCAAGAATAAAGACAACATCTATATAAATAACTAAAAACTATATTTATTGAAGTTAGAGAAAAGTAAAAAATGAAAGGGTGGATATTAAATGAAAAGAAAGTTAACAATAGTGTTGTTGGTAGCAGTATTTGTAATAAATATCACTGCCTGCAATAATAAAGTTAACAGCAAAGAAAAAATTTCTACTAATGATAATGTTAAAGAAGAGGTAAAAATTGAAAGATTTCCGTACATGGCTGATTTTGGAAGAGGGAGTATAAATAACATTGAAGAACTCAAAGATCAGTGGGGAAAAAATAGTAATGATTTAAGAGGATATGACCTTGAGAAACTTGATTTATCTGGGGAGAAAGATAAGCTTTTAAATTCAGTGTTTGATAGTAAAACAAAATGGCCAGGGAAACTTCCAGAGGAGTTTAACCCTGAAAGTTTTTTAGAGTTTCATAAAAATCCAGGTCTTGAAATAAAAAAACTTCATGAAAGAGGAATAACTGGTAAGGGGATAAACATAGCATTTATCGATTATTCTCTTTTAGTAAATCATGAGGAATATCATGATAGAGTAAAGATGTATGAAGAAATTCATTATGAACCAGAAGAAGCACAGATGCATGCTCCAGCAGTGGCATCAATTGCAGCAGGTAAGAATACTGGAGTTGCATCAGAAGCAGATTTGTATTTTATAGCATGCGAAAACTATAACTTTGTTAATAGTGAAATGGAAATAGATTTTTCTTGGACAGCAAAAGCAATTGAAAGAATTATTGAAGTAAATAAATCTTTGCTAAAGGATGATAAGATACGAGTTTTATCTATATCAGCAGGATGCAAGCCTGAAAGTAAGGGGTATAAGGAATTTATAGAAGCAATAAAAAAAGCAATTGAAGAAAATATATTTGTTATAACAGTAAATATGTTTGATACATATGAGGATAAGTTTTATTTCCATGGATTAGATATAGATTCTCTTGCAGATAAAGATGATATTTCTAATTATAAAGTTACACAATGGAATAAGTGGGTATCGAAAATAGAGCATATTGATGAACTTAATAAGTATTATGAAGAGAAATTTAATATGGACAAACCAGGAGAATTACTACTAATTCCTATTGATTCTAAAACAGTAGCTAGCCCTACAGGAGAGAAGGATTATGTATTTTATAGAGAAGGTGGATGGAGCTGGTGTATGCCTTATCTTGCTGGACTTTATGCTTTAGCTTGTCAAGTAAAACCCAATATTACGCCAGAAGAATTTTGGAAACAAGCTCTTGCAACAGGAGATAGCAGACAAATCGAAAAGGGAACAGAAAAATATAAGGGAAAAATAATAAATCCTGAAAAATTAATCTCTAGTTTTGAATAAAAATGCAAATTTTATGACATAGAAAGATAACATCATTCTTGGAGATTTATTAATATAGGTATGTCTGATATTTATTCTAAAAATTATAAAAGTGGCTACTTCTATTTTGAAGTAACCACTTTGCTTTTTTGTAGAATAAATTAACTTATATATAAAATATATACATAGCATTAAAATAAATGTTACAATAAAAACATGCTTAAGCAGTGGTTATGTAGGTGATAAAGTACTGATAATTTTATAGGAGGAAAACGCATGGAGTATTTTGATATTTTAAATAGATATGGTAGTAGAAGTGGTAAAATAGCACCAAAAGATGAAGAGCTTTTAGAAGGACAATATGATTTAGGAGCACATGCATATATACATAACTCAAAGGGTGAGTTTTTAATTCAACGAAGAGCAAAAACAAAAGAATTCTTACCTGGTGGATGGGATATTCACATGGGACACGTTATAGCTGGAGAAACAAGTAAAGAGGCTATTATTAGAGAGATACATGAAGAGTTAGGTATAATAATAGATGATATAAATTTTGTTAAAAGAGTTTTATGGGAAAAACACAATCATTTCATTGATATTTTTGTATTATGTAAAGATATTGATACTTCAGATTTAACCTTACAAAAGTCAGAGTTAGACGATGTTAAATATATTTCAGCCCAAGAGATGATTAATTTGATAAAATCCATGGACTACAGACCTGAAGAATATAGAACAGTTATGAATGACTATGTTAATGAAATTATTTTAAATTTTAAGTAGAATTATATAAATATATAACTATTTGCATATGGAAATATTTATATAGTTCTTGTCATACCAAGGGTTTCAGCCATTTTTATATTTGAACAACATGAAATTTATAAGCAGATTTATAATAAAATATATTTACATATGTAAGGAGAATTAGTATGAAATATGCAATAGAATTATACTTTGATAAGGAAACAGAGGAAAAAATTATAAAATTAGCTAAAGGAATTGCAAGAGAGGGAATTAGTAAAAAATATTTAGAATGGAAGACTCGTCCTCATATTACCATAGCTATATTTAATGATATTGATATTGAGAAATGTGACAAGCTACTAAAAGAAATAGCTAAGGATACAAAATCATTTCCCGCTTTGCTTTCTAGTATTGGGGTGTTTAATAATACTCGAACAGTATATCTTGCACCAGTTGTATGTGATGAGTTAATTGATTTACACAAAAATATACACGAAACCTTTACATTTTGTGATCATAGTGGTTGGGAATACTACACAACTGGACAATGGGTGCCACATTGTGCCGTTATGCTGGGTAGTGAAGATAAAGAATATGCATTAGTGGAGGCTACAAAATACGTAATCGAAAACTATGAGGTTTTTCCAAACAGTAGATATGAAGAAATTGGTTTTGTTGAAGTTATAATGCCTGTAAAAGAAATAAAACCTCATAAGCTCAATATTTTCATGTAATTATAATTATTATAAGAAGTTTTATCAGAATAATTTATTTTAAAATCTAGTCTTAAAATTGAAAATGTAATAAATAAAAATTTTAGTGAGGAAGTAATATGAAAAAAATTTCTATGTCAAAGGGCGAATTGAGAAAATTCCTGGTGATGTATCAGGGACTATCTTCACCAAAATCTTTTAAGGGTGAAGATGGTATTAAGAATTTTATAAATAGAGTAGGGTGCATACAATATGATCCTTTAAATATGGTAGGGAGAAATGCTGATTTGGTGCTTCAGTCCAGAGTTGAAAACTATGACCCTATGATGCTAGAAAATCTTCTTTATGATAAAAGAGAGCTCATAGATGGTTGGGATAAAATGATGGCTATCTATTCTGTCAATGACTGGCCTTATTTTGAAAAAGTGAGATTAAGAAGAAAAGGAGAGATTGAGAGAGTATTGCATCATAGAAGTTCAATTGAAGCAATTAATCATGTGGATGTAGCAAAAGAATACATAGAGAAAAATGGTGCTACTTTGCCTTCAAAGCTGGATATTGGACGGGTGAAAAGTAGAGTTTGGGGTCATGGGAAACTTTCCAGCGCTACCATGGACTATATGTGGAACAGCGGAATTTTGGGCATTAAAGAAAAGAAGAACACACAAAAGGTTTATGACTTGATAGAAAATTTATTGCCTAAAGAGATAATAGAAATGAAGGAACCTTTTAATAATGATAACGATTTTTATAAGTGGTATTTTAAAAGAAGAATAGGAAGCATAGGAATCTACTGGGATAGAAATGGTGGAGGATGGCTTGGTCATTTTGTATCTGATAAAAATCTTAGAAAGAAAATATTAAAGGAGCTACTAGAAGATGGTGAGCTTATACTTGTAAAAGTAGATGGATTAAATGAAACTTTCTATATCAGATCTGAAGATATTCCAATGCTAGAAAATATTAAAATTAATATTGATAAAGAGGCAAGTTTCCTGGCTCCACTTGATAATCTTCTTTGGGATAGAAAGTTAGTTAAAGATATTTTTGATTTTGAATATAGTTGGGAAGTATATAAACCTATTTCAAAGAGGCAGTATGGATATTATGTATTACCAGTTTTATATGGAGATAAGCTTGTAGCAAGATTTGAACCTGAAATGCATCGAGGAAATGAACCATTAATAATAAAAAATTGGTGGTGGGAAGAGAACTATCAGGTAACAGAGAATGATATAGAAGCAATGGTAGAATGTTTTGAGAGGTTTTGTAAGTATTTGAAGGCAGATGGACTAGCAGAAGATTTATACAAAAAAATAAGTTATAAAGGATGATTTTAATTCTATCTATGAAAGAAGGGGTTTTATGAATAAACTTATTTTAACAGAGGAGTTAATTGAAAAAGTGAAATTGCCAAAAGGAATTTATATTAGACAATTTAATGAAATAGATTTTTCTTCTATTAAAGTATTATACGAGAAAGAAGGATGGATGACATTCTTAAAAAGATCAGAAGATGCATTAAAGGCATGGGAAAATTCTAATATTACACTTGTTGCATTAGATGGAGATATAATAGCTGGGTTAATTCGTGCATTAACAGACGGAGAAATCACTACTTATATAGCTGAAATTATAGTTGATACTAATTATAGAGGAATGGGCATAGGAAAAGCTTTAATTGATATATGTCATAATTTATATCCAAATACAAGATTAGATTTACTTTCAACGGATGGAGCTGACGACTTTTATCAAAGAAATAGTTTTAGAATGAACATGGGATTTAGAAAGAGTTATTCTGTGGGAAGAGAATGTTGTAATGCCTGTGAAAGAAATAAAACCTCATAAGCTCAATATTTCCATGTAATTTATTTTTACTATGAAAAATAATGATTAGTAATTGATTAGGAGTGATATATATGATTATGCAACACATATTGTTACAGGAGCAGGAGTCGTTGAAAATGATAAGAATGTTGAATATTTAGCATATGTTATAAAGTAAGAATTTGACTTGCAAGTTAGTATAAAGATATAGGGGTAATATTTAAAGGAAATATGAGAGAGTTATAATGTTAAGTTTAGTTGACAAATTTTCATTTTTACTTGATAGAAAAGGTGTTTAGTATTTAGTATACTATAGCTACAAGTTAATTTGGATTTTAAGAAAGGCTGGTGATAATTATGTCATTAGGCGAAAAATTATTATATTTACGTAAAAAGGAAGGTTTATCTCAGGAGGATGTTGCAGAGAAATTAAGTGTATCTCGACAAACGGTAAGTAAATGGGAGACTGACCAAACGGTTCCTGAACTTATTAAAGCAAAATTATTAGGTCAACTTTATAATGTAAGTTATGATTATCTTATTAGTGGAAGCCATATTAGTGGTGATGTTACTAGTATTGAAATGATAGTTGATGAAATGGACTGGACAAGTGCATGGAGTAAAAAGTATCCAATTTTGGCTTCATATCAAAGTGTGAAAGGAATAAATACTTATAGTGAGAAAGTATCTGAGTTGTACGATACTTTTAAAGATGAGTTTGGGTTTGACGACGTAGATACTGTTTTAGTTTTAAAAGATATTCTTTACCAAAAGTATAAAATGGCAAAAAAGAAAAACAAGTAAAATACACAAAATTTGTGGTAGTTTTAAAATTACCTAGGGTGTTTTGGAAATATTTGTAATGAAAATTAATTAAATTATGTTGTTAGTATATAAGTATAAGCATATATTATTAATGAAGTATTATTTAAAGGGAGAAAATATGTTATCTAAGGAGAAGTTTATTAAACAATCGCTAGAATTAAATCTATTCTTTTTAAGAATAATGAAGGAACATCTAGTTTTTGTTGGTGCATCATTAATGCCTAGATCTCAAAATTACCTTCATTATGCTGATATGTTAAAGGAACAACTAGATGGATTGCTTAGAAAAACCATAAAATTATCTAGTGGAATTATCGATACCAACATTGGTAATACAGGAGAAATAATTACAAACTATACACTAGAAGCAGAAAGAGCTACAGAATTTTACACTGGAATTAATATCAATACAAATACAACTGAAATGGAATTATCTTTAGGAGATTATCAAAATGGTAAAAATATAGATAATTTATCAGAAGAAGTATTTTATCTAAATGAGAAGATTATTCCTGTAGTAAATGAAACTGCAAAGTTAAAAAATAAAATAAAAATGAACGTATTAAAGTGCAAGATGTTTACAGGTTCTTATCCCCTTTTAGTGGATCATATTTTAAGAGAGGCAATGTTCTATCTTAGAATGTTAGGAAGGTTACAAGAAAGAGTCGAGATGGATATTAATAAGGAAATGGTTGATCAGGAAGCTTTCTGGAACAGAATTATGGCTGAACACTCTAAATTTATTAGAGGCCTTTTAGATCCAACAGAAGAGGAGTTATTTAATGTTGCTAACATGTTTGGTAAGCAATTTGATAGATTGACAGAAGAAGCTCTTACTATGCATGACAATGCAATTTCATTATCGCATATATCAACTGTGACTGGGGAGAGTAGAGAGGCCACTAAAGATATTAGAGATTTTAAGATGAAAGGTACAGAAGGATTATTAAATTGTAAGATTAAGTCAATAATTTTACCACTCTTAGGAGATCATGTTCTAAGAGAAGCAAATCATTATCTAAGATTGCTAAATAACTATAAAACAAAAACATATTCTTCATATAGATAAGGCTGATATAAGAATAAATGGTTTTCTAAAATACTGTGAAATTTAGTGATGAATTTTACGGTATTTTTATTTTTCAATAATTAAATTATATTACTATTTAAGTATTAAAACTTGGATAATAAATGTTTAAAACTGAAGAGGGTATTGTCAGAATAATGTGATATATTTTACTCTTTTCATTAAAGTTATATGTTATAATTTTTTAAAAGAATTATTTGTAATTAATTTAAATATATAGTAAATGTTCAAAAATAGATGCATTAGGGAGATTTATATTATGAAGGCAGAATTATATGAAAAAATGTTGGAAACTGAATTTAAATATATAAAATGTTTTTCAGATTATGCTGAACAGCAGAAATATATCATTTTCGCAGACAAAAAACTACTTGATATGTACATGCATAATTTCATTTTTCTCAAAGAGTCAATGGAGATGGAGGAACTAAGAAACTTTATTGAAAATAAGCTTAGTGAAATGCAAAAGTCAAGTAATGAACATTTACATATCATGATGGATTATGGCATGAAATGGGATGCGTTAAAAAACTTGATTCAAGAGCCTGAAATTACAGAATACTGTTTTATGGCTATAGAGCCAAAAGATTTTAAGAAATTAAAAGTAAAAGATGACTGCATAGTTTTAAAAGCAGATACTCTTGAAATACTTTATGATGGATACAAAGCAGATGTACAAGCAAATAAGGTAGTTATGGGAGAAGAATTTGCTTTAAAAAGAAGCAAAAGAAAGATGAAAGTATATAAGGAAAATCCTCATTTGAACCTTTATGTATGCTACAAGGGAAAGGAACCTATAGGTAAATGTGAGCTTTTCATAAAAGATGGCATTGCAAAGATTGAGGATTTTGATATTATCGAGGAATATCAAAAACAAGGATATGGTACTTCTATGTTGCATAAATTACTAAAAGAATCTCTTACTGCTGGAGCTGATATAGCATACTTAATAACAGACAATTTCGATACAGCAAAGGATATGTATAAAAAATGTGGATTCTCAGAATATGGTATTAAGACATCAATATTATTTATGAGATAGTTATAGAGTATAACATGAATTAAAGTAGGTAGTTAGGGGTAAATATGAATATGATTAACATTGTAAAGGCAGAATTAATTTACAAATTTGAGGGGGAAAACATGAATTTTATCGTATCTACTGGAGAATTTGATAATGTAATTAATATTATGAAAGAAGTTGCTTCTTGGGGACGCTCTGTTGGATTAAATGTATGGAAGGATGAACATCTTACAAAAGAAAAATTAATGGTAAATGTTATGGAAGAAGATTTTTGTGTGGGAAAAGTTTCAGGAGCTAATGCATGTTGTATGATATTGCAATGGAGTGATACTTTTTTTTGGCCAAATTCAAAGGAAAATGAAGCTGGATATATACATAAATTGTGCGTGAGAAGAGAGTATGCAGGGCTGGATCTACCAGGCAAAATGGTTAAATATGCAATAGAAGAATGTAAAAAAAGAAATATTAAATATTTAAGATTAGATACAGGATGGAATAATAAGAAATTATGTAATCTTTATAAGAGTCTAGGATTTGAGATAGTTGATAAATTCTTATTAGATAATGGTGGAGCATTTGCATTATTTGAGATGAAAATAGAATAAATAAGCTAACTTATTAATAGGAAGTATGATACTTTGATATATTTTTTAAAAAGTATATTTATTATAAGTAGCATGAGCAATAAAATAGATTATTTTTCCTAAAAAATAATTTTGTAACTGGAGGATGAATCAATGATTGAAATTAGACAATTAAAGGAATCTGACATGCAGCAAGCCTTAGAATTAAAGATTTTGTGCTGGACGGAAGAGTTGGCAGGTAAGGCTGAAAATAACCTTTCAGTTTCTCAAGAATTAGACTTTTGGATAGAGTGGATGCATACTGGGGAAGAAAATAGTGATATTCGCTTGTTAATTGGAGGATTTGAAAATGACAAGATGCTTGGAATAGCCTTTAGCAGTTTTGCAGAAACCTTTGATATACCTGAAAAGGGTATAGAGTTAAATGGTCTCTGGGTATATCCTGACCAGCGAAATAGGGGGATTTCTCTCATGATGATTATTTATACATTGAATTTCTACATGGCTATGGGTATGGAAAAGATTGTTGTCTATAACCATAATTATGCAGCATCAAATCAGTTTTATCGTAAATTTTGTGGACAAGTTGCTAAACAAGAATATCAGATGGAGGGTAAACTTTTGGTGGATGTATTCTTAACAGACATATTATCAATGAAAAGTAGAATGGATCAATCTTTAAAGAAATATATAGAAGAATATGCTTAGAAGTGCATTGATATAGACTATGATCTATATAGAAAATTTGGATTTATTGAAGTTGAGAATATAATTTAATAAAGGAATAATGTTAAGTATATTAAAGCCATAGATATTAATAATTAAATTAAATAAAAAATAATAATGAATATTTAGAAAATATGCTATAATAGAAATATTAAAAACAGAATAATTATAATTTAGTTTCAATAGTGGTAACAATTATCTAAAGAACGGAGGAAGGCTTTTGATATACATTACAGAACCTGGATTTGAACCGAAATATATAAATCCATTTACAGATGAAAGATATACTGATGATTGGATTGTATTTTGCTTAACTAATTCTAAGAATTATGAAATAACCAATGGAAGAGGAAATTCATCTGTATATACTTTAAAGGTAAGTAAAAAGTGTAAGCAATGGGAATTTAATCTTATGGATTTTATAGAATATGAAAATAGCTATAGTAAAAATATGATTTTGTCGGTAAATGAGGAAGACTTAATTAAAGCAAAGGAAGCATATGAGAATCATCATTATAATGAAGCTTTTTTAAGGGGAAATGAACCTAGGGTTCTTATTCATAGTACCACAATGGAAAATTGGGAAAAAATTAAAATCGATGGATGTTTAAAGTCGTGGAATATACTAAAAAAAGAAGGCAGTAACTACAAGGACAAGCCTATAGGTGAGCTTCTTGGTGATCCAAAGGACTATAGTGATTATATTATGTTTTCTAATGGGAATGTTTCAAGTGAAGTCGTTGTATTATCCAAGGAAAATAATAAAATTATTATGGATGAGAAAATGAAATATAAAACAGGTGCAAGGTTATATTTTGATATTGAAAAAATAGCTAAAGATGGATTATTAGTTCGTGATGGTTGTCATGTAAAGGTAAAGGGCATGTTACCCCTAGATAAATATCTAATCTGGACTGCTACATGGGAAAATCTTAATCTAGAAAATAAATATTCTACACCTGAAAACTTTACAAAAATAGCAAATGAGACCTTCAATTCTCTCTTTGGAGATGCACTTATTAAATAAAAGTTTATATATTAAAAAAGGAGAGAAATAAATTTGTGTTTACACAAACTTACTTACTCTCCTTTATATTTTAAATGATTAATAAATTTTTTGTTTTTGTTTTGTTTTTAACATTTCTTCATAAATTCTTCAATTTCTTCAACAGTTTTTATAATCTCATCAGACAAGACTTTACATCCATTTTTAGTTATAACTACATCATCCTCAATTCTTATTCCTATGCCTTCTTGGGATAAATATAGGCCAGGTTCTACCGTAATTACCATGCCTTCTTCAAAAGGAGCATCATAATCTTCTACATCATGGGTATCTAGTCCTAAATGATGACTTACTTGATGATAGTAATAATTAGACAATTCACTTTCATCCTTTATTATACCAAGGTCAATTAATCCTTCTGTTAAGGCTTTTTTTGTAACCTCATTTATTGTCTGAAAAGTATGACCTGGTTTAAGAGCTTTTATAGTTTCAAGTTCAGCATTTAATACTATATTATATATTTGTTTTTGTCTTTCAGTAAACTTACCGTTAACAGGGAAAGTTCTAGTTATATCTCCATGATAATAATTCCATGCAGCACCTACATCACATAAAACCAAAGAGTTATCATCAATTTCACAATTATTCTGTTCATAGTGAAGTATAGTACCATTTTGCCCACTGGCAATTATGCTTGGAAATGAAAAATCCTTAACACCATTGTTTTTTAATTCAAAATCAAAATAGGATTCTAATTGATATTCCATAATATTAGGTTTAGCATTTTTCATCATAGCCTCTATTCCTAATTTAGTTTTTTCTATGGCAACCTTTATTTCTGCTATTTCTTCTTTTTCTTTGCACATTCTTAGAATGGATAATTTAGGATATACATTATGTATAAAAACTTGAGAATATCTTTCTTTTAAATCTGTTGCAAAGCAACCATTAGGGGTTAAATTATCTTCATAGGCATCTTTTTCTAAATCTAAGTATATATGGACTAAATTTTTAGTTGATATTAGACTATTTAAATCTGTTTTAAAGTCATCTATAAATCTTACATCATCTATTCCAGATACTTCTTTAGCTATGTCAACATCAATACTCTTACCTACCCATTTAGCTCTTTTTTCATCGCACTGCCTAATATATAAGCGTTCATCCATATTTCCATTTTTGTCTTTAATAACTACAAGGTTTATATACTCCTCATCAATTCCACATAAATAATAAAAATTTCTGTTTGGTGTGAACTTATAATTATAGTCATTTGATTTTTTAGGTGCTCTTCCTGCAAACATTATTAATATAGAACCATTGGCTAACTCCATCGATAACTTAAGCCTATTTTTCTTGAAAAAGCATTTATTCATTTCCAACAACCCTTTCATTAAGTAATAGATAATTAGATAAGGTGAAGTGATATAAAATTTTTTATAAAAGATATATTTATATAATAATAGTAACCTAATTTTCGCTTATAGTAAATGATTACACAAGTGGAAATATAAAAATTTATTCATGGATAAAAATAATTTTTTTCTTAAAGATAGTTTCAATATATATGTATGGTAAAATATTACCTATAAGTAAGAAATAAAATAATCAGTTTTTATATTCCTTATAATTGTTATATTGGAGGTGAATAAATGGCAAAGATTAGAGAAATTACTTGTGATGTAGCGTGTAATAAATTAAAAAGAAAAATACCTTTTGCCTGGGATTTAAACATATATAGAGGTTGTGAACATGGTTGCAAATATTGTTATGCTATGTATTCACATCAATATTTAGATTCAGATAAATATTTTGAAGACATATATGTAAAAACTAATGTGGTTGAACAATTAGAAAAACAACTGAGTAGTCCTTCTTGGAAAAGGGAAGTTGTGAATATTGGAGGTGTAACAGATAGCTATCAACCAGTAGAAGAACAGTATAAACTAATGCCGGATATATTAAGACTTATGATAAAGTATAAAACACCATGCATTATTTCAACTAAATCAGATTTAATTTTAAGAGATTATGATTTAATAGAGGAGCTTTCTAGGGTTACCTATGTAAATATAGCAGCTACAGTTACATCTATGGATGAAAATATACGAAGATTAATTGAACCAAATGGAGTAGAATCTTTAAAACGATTTGCAATGTTAAAGGAATTTAGTAAAACCAATGCATCTACTGGACTTCATTTTATGCCTATTATTCCATATATAACAGATACTTTTGAAAATATAAATTCTCTATATTTTCATGCTAAAGAATGTGATGTGGATTACGTTCTACCAGGAACTCTTTATTTAAGAAGTAGTACAAGAAAAGTATTTTTAGATTTCATAAAGAAAGAATTTCCAAAGATATATGATGACCTACTATTATTATATAAAATTGGTGGAGCAAATAAGGAATATAAAAATAATTTATATAAAACAGTAAATGCTTTGAGAGAAAAATATGGTTTATCAAGTAGTTATTCCAAACCAATGAAAGAAAAGTTAAATCAAGGATGCCATACTCAATTATCAATTTTTGATTGAAATTAGCAAATGTAATACAAATGGTAGATTAGAAAATATTTAAAATGCAGAAAGGTATTATAATTATGATGAAGAAAAAAATTGACAATGAACTTATAATTAGAAAAGCAACAGTTGAAGATTCTAATGAAATTGTAATGTTGGTGAAACAAGTAATGGGCGAGGTAAGTTTCTTTCCTAAAGAGCCAGACGAATTTGACTTAACAGCTGAAGACGAGGCGGAATATATTAAAAATACATCTTTATTTTTAGTATCGGAGATAAATGAGAAAATAGTAGGCTCTACTACATTACAAAGGGGTAGCACTAAAAGGACAAGTCATGTTGTAGATTTTGGTATAACAATTTTAAGGGAATACAGTGGGTTAAAAATAGGAACTTTGTTAATGGAAGAGGTTATAAAGTGGTGCAAAGAAAATCAAGTTGAGAAAATTGAATTAGAGGTTTTTGAAGAAAATACACCTGCTATAGAACTTTATAAGAAATTTGGATTTATTGAAGAGGGAAGAAAAAATAAAAACATAAAAATCAAAGGTGAATATAAAAATACATTGTTACTAGCTAAATTTTTAAAAGACAGTTAGGTATACTTTCTTAAAGGGAAGTCTTTTGTGACTTCCCTTTATTTCTTTTACTAAAAGATTAATTAATTCTTAGAGTAATTATAAATTAGCATTTGTTAAAAATTTTACTAAATTATAACTAGAGATATTACAAAATTATCTCTATACTGACCTTCATGAAGCTCTTTTTTTCAAGAATTTTGATAGCCTTGAATCCACATTCTTCATAACATTTAATGGCACGTTTATTCTTCATAAAGTTTAATAAGACTCAAGTCTATTATACTGGTATTTACTATATTAGAATATATATTGATTCAAAGTATCTTTTGTTATATCTAATGAATTACATTAAGAAATATATTTATGATAAAAATAGATAATTATTATGAAAATACATAAATAGAGAAAATTGAAATATATTTAAAGATTTTGTATAATAAAGAAAACAAATAATTGTAAAGATTAACAACAATGAAGGTTAAAGTTCAAAAAATATTATGGGTAATATAAAAATTATCTAGTATGTTTATAAAAGGGAGTAATTATATGATTAAGATACGAAGGTATGGAAGAGAACCATGTGATATAGCAGTTATTCATGGAGGACCTGGTGCTCCAGGGGGAATGGCACAAGTAGCAAAAGAAATATCAAAAAAGTATGGAGTTTTGGAACCTATGCAATCAGCAAATTCTATTGATGGACAAGTTTCTGAACTTAAAGAATTACTTGAAAATAATGGACAATTTCCAGTAACACTAATTGGTCATTCATGGGGAGCATGGTTAAGTTATATTTTTGCATGGAAATACCCTGAGTTAGTCAGCAAGGTTATACTTATAGGAAGTGGATCCTATGAAGATATTTATCTTTCATCAATGCATAGCAAAAGAGCTAACAGACTTACAGAAGAAGAAAACTTAAGAGTTGGAACATTATTTCAATTATTAAATGAACATAATAATCCAAACAAAAAAGAAGTATTGCGTGAGTTTGGAGAATTAATGGCAAAGGCAGATTCCTTTAGTCCAATTTCTATTGAAAATGAATCTCTAGATTTCCAGCCAGAAGTTTTTCAAAGTTGTATGGAAGAAATAAATAAATTAAGAAGCAGTGGAGAACTTTTGGATTTTGGAAAGAATATAAAATGTCCTGTAATTGCTATACATGGTGAATATGATTCTCATTCTTTTGAAGGTGTTGAAAAGCCACTGACAAGAACCATAAAGGATTTTAAATTCATATTATTAAAGAAATGTGGACATAACCCTTGGAATGAAGTTTATAGTAAAGATAAATTCTATGAAATAATCTTCAGAGAGTTAGAATCAAGATAGCTGGGGATAAAGTTAAGGCAAAAGCACTAGCTTAAGGGGGAGATTAAAATGATAAGGAATGTTTATGAGCAGTGTCCTATATTAAAAAAATAATTTGACTACATTAAAACAGGAGGGAAACTATGAGTAAATTATCTGATTTACCTAATATAGGTAAGAAACTGGAAGAACAACTTAATGAAGTCGGCATAAAAACTGTTGAACAATTAAAAGAAATGGGTAGTAAACAAGCATGGTTAGATATTAAAGCCATAGACACTTCTGCTTGTATTAATAGGTTATGTGCATTAGAGGGAGCAATACAAGGAATCAGATGGCATTCTCTTTCAGATGAAGTAAAAAAAGATTTAAAAGAATTCTATAATACAGTGACTACTTAATTAGAAGGAGAATTAATATTATGAATTGTAAGTCAAATTACTAGATTAAGAGAAATAATAAATAATCACATATAATTCAAATTGGATAATAATGATTTGTTGAAAAGTTGATAATATATTGGACAATCATCATGAAAATACTCACAAAATATTGCCTGGTGAATACTCTGTCAATATACTTATTTCATTGATGGAGGTAATAAGTGGGATATTATATTAAAGTTGAACCGAATGTGAAAATTTATGTAGAGGATCTTAATCCAAAAGGAAAGAAAACAATTCTATTTTTACATGGTTGGCCTGGTAGCCATAATCTGTTTGAATATCAGTTTGATCAACTTCCTAAACATGGGTACAGATGTATCGGAATAGATACTAGGGGGTTTGGAGATTCTGATAAACCTTATGAGGGGTATGACTATGATCGTTTATCTGATGATGTTAGATGTGTAGTAGAGACCCTAGAACTTAGAGATTTCACTCTAGCAGGACATTCAACAGGAGGAGCTATAGCTATTAGATATATGGCTCGTCATAAAGGGTATGGAGTATCTAAGCTAGTTCTTATATCTGCAGCAGCACCTAGTCTTATTAAGCGTAAAAACTTTCCTTATGGATTGGATAGAGAAGAAGTAGTTAAAATAATTGAAGGAACATATAATGATAGACCTAAGATGTTGAGAGATTTCGGAGATATATTTTTCTTTAAATATATATCTGAACCTTTTTCTCAGTGGTTCTTTAATCTCGGACTACAGGCAGCTGGATGGGCCACAGCATCTATTGCAAACACGTGGCTAGGTGAGGAAAAATTGTTTTCTGATTTAGAGACTATAAGAGTTCCAACATTAATTCTTCATGGTATTCATGATAAAGTTGTATTATTTGAATTAGCTAAAATACAAAATCAATACATTAGAAATTCAAAACTTATACCATTTAAATATAGTGGTCATGGAGTATTTTACGATCAGAAAGAAAAATTTAATGAAGAGTTAATGAGATTTGTTGAAGAATAGAAGCTTATAACATAGGAGTATTTAATAAGAAATTAAAATGTTTATCTATAGAATACCGTACTATTCATTAATGTATATACGGTATTTTCTATATGAAATTATTATGATTAAGGAGATAACCATGGATACGAATACTATAAATAGGTTAAAAGAAAGCTTTAAGATAAGAAATATAGAAGTAGAATATTTTAAAACTTTAAATGAAGTTAAGAAAAATATATTAAATATCATAGACAAAGAGTGCACTGTGGGAATAGGACACTCAGTTACTCTTCAGAAAATGAATATTACAGATTCATTAATAGAAAGAGGAAATGTAGTATATGATAAAGAACTTGGAAAAACTAAGGATGAAATAAAATTACTGAAAAAGAAATCGCTTATAACTGATTGGTATATTACTGGTTCTAATGCTGTGACTATGGATGGAAGAATTATTAATGTGGATCATAGTGGAAATAGGGTAGCAGCAATTACTTTTGGACCAGATAAAGTAATTGTAGTTGTAGGTAAAAATAAAATTGTAGACAATGTTGAAGAGGGAATAAAAAGAGTTAAGAATATAGCATGTCCTTTAAATGCAAAAAGAGCAGGTTATAATCCACCTTGTGTAGAAATAAATAGATGTGTAGATTGTACGTCGAAGGAAAGGGTTTGCAATGTACTTTCCATAGTTGAAGGACAAGCGGATAAAAATAGGATGAAATTATTTATAGTAGATGAGGAATGTGGTTTTTAATATGTATTTAACTAATAGTTGCATGAAAGGTATAGATTTACATGATAATTAGAACAGGTTCTTTGAATGAATTAAAGGGTTTATGGAAAAATGAATCTTCTACTAAAGCATATTTTATTAATGAAATTGAAAATAACAATATAGAATTTTGGACAATTGAAAATGAGAAAGATAGCTCGTTAATAGGAGAGCTTTATATATTTTGGAATTCGGAAGATAAGGATGAAGCTAATGGTAAAGACAGAGCTTATCTTTGTGCTTTCAGAGTAGAAAAGGACTTTAGGGGATTAGGACTTGGTAAGAAGCTCATGGAAAGGGTTCTTCAAAGAGTTGAAGAAAAAGGATTTAAAGAAGTAACAATTGCCGCTGATAATGATGATGTAGAAAGATTAACAGCCATATATAAATCTTGGGGATTTATTGAATTGGTAAAGTTTCAAAACTATGATTATCATTATATTGATAACAATAATAGTCCAACCTACTACGAGATTCCATTTGGATTATACTTAAAAAGATTATAAAAAAAGAAAAAAATAATATTTATACAATTAAAGTAATAAAAATAAGACAAACATTGGGCTTTNNTGAATAGTATGAACCTTTTTACAATATTAGAATAAGAAAGTATTTACTATATCTTTTAGAAAGAAATACAACTATGAAATATCGATAACGGTTTTATAGTTGCTGATTATATGTCAGAAGATATATATCATAATATAAGTTGATATAAAAAGAAAGATATTATTAAAACTTTTATAAGGTAGATTCAAGATTAATAAGAGGAGATATAAATATATCTTGGTTAAATTAGGGGGCATAGTATGGAGTACATGGGAAATAAGGAATATTGGGATGATAAGTTTGAAAATAGAAGTGACAAGCCGTTAAGTGCTGAAAAATCAATAATTGAAAATATAGGATACTTTAAAAAAGGATCTATTCTTGATATAGCATGTGGAGATGGTAGAAATACTTTATTTTTTCTTGGGGAAGGATTTCAAGTAACAGGAATTGATTTCAGCAATAAAGCACTTGAAAGGTTGAATAGATTTGCAAAAATAAATAATTATTTGGTTCATACAAAGCAAATTGATTTAAGTGTAATAAATTCTTTAAAAAATATTGGAACATTTGATAATGTTCTAGTTAACCATTATAGATTAAGCGAGAACCAGCTTGAATATGTCGGAGAATGTATAGCTGATGATGGCATTTTATTTGTATGTGGTTTTGGATGGAAGCATAAAGTAGATACTAAAATTAGAAAAGATGACTTAATTCAGCAAAATGATTTTGAAGATTTAAATAAGTCATTTAAGTTAATTAAATATAGTGAAAGTCAAGATGATAGGGGCTTTATTGTTACGTATATTTTTAAAAAGATAAAATCTTAATATACAATGGATGAATAGAGAAAACATGTTAGAGAGGTTAGGCGTAATAAAATGAAGAATAAATGGTTTTGTTATATAAAAATTGATGAAGAAAGTAATTCTGTGTTTACATCAGGAATGACCTTTAAGGACTTTATGAGTGGAATTAAAGAAATACCTAATAACATTCTAGTTTTAAAAGGATTTCCAGATGAGGGAAATTGGAGTCATAAGTTAGGTTTTGAATATATTTTGCATGATAATATGGAAAGTTTTCTAGAAGAAGATGTATATAATTATGGAGATTTTTGCTGGGTAGATTTTCAATGTGAAGATGACCTTGAGAAAGTTAGTAATGAGGAACTGGCAGAGTTATTGTATTTAGCACATCGAGTTGAACCTTTAAAGAAGTTTACTTTCGATAGTTTACAAAATAGATATGCCTATCTTTGTCATGATGATGATTATATAGTAAAGGTCTATATGAATGATATAAAAGTTTATAAAGAGGTTATTCATCACAAAATTCTTAGTGAGTTAAAGGGAAGAAAAAGAAGTATTGAGCCAGTACCATCAGAGATATTAGATAAACTTTATGATATGTTTAAGGGTGGGGCAGCATTTGATTTTGAGAATGCTTATAGTAATGGTGTCAACATATATCCCATTAAAAAAGATGGTTATATTGATGATATACACAAAAGTCTTGATAGACAGAGAAATATACCTGGATGTGGAATATGCCTTGATTATAATCCTAGAACTAAAAAGTGGATGATATACTAGAAGATCCAGATGGAAACACTATTGAAATAACAGGAAGATATTCTAAAGGAGAGGTGTAATATGAAGAACTATAATAAAGTAGGAGTACCGACTATAGAGGAGGCTGAATTGATTTTAAGGGAAGCAGAAATGCTTAATCCAGGTCCGTGGGTACAGCATTCAAGATATGTAGCTGAAGGAGCAAGATTAATTGCACAGGAAACTTGTAATTTAAATCCAGAACTAGCATATGTATTCGGTCTATTACATGACATAGGTAGAAGAGAAGGAAGGTATGGAATGAGGCATGGTCTAGATGGATATAAATATATAGTTAGTAAGGGATATGAAGCAGTAGGAAGGATTTGTTTAAGTCATACAGCTTTCAAATACAACAATCAGGTAGTAACTGTAGGTAATTGGAGTGGAACTGAGGAAGAGCATGACTTTGTAATAGAATATTTATCAAAAGAAGAGGATACAGATTATGATAAATTAATAAAACTATGTGATTATATATCCCTGCCAAGTGGATTCTGTTTAATGGAGAAAAGAATTGTGGATATGGCTTTAAGGGGTGGAGTAAATGAATATTCAGTACCAAGGTGGAAATCAACCTTAGGTATTCAAAAGTATTTTGAAGATAAGATTGGAAAATCAATTTATAGTATATTACCTGGAGTAGTGGAAAATACCTTTGAGATATAGTTTAGGGTAAATAATTAATGGGAGAATATGAAATGTATCTAGAGATGAATGATAAGGTTAATTTATATATAAAGCAATCAGGACAAGGTATTCCATGTATATTTGTCCATGGTGGACCAGGGGAAGGAAGTCTTGATTTTGAAGTATTAGGTGGAAATGCATTAGAAGGTTTTATGAATATGATATATTTTGACCAAAGAGGAAGTGCAAGATCAGAAGGAGACGAGGAAACTGATTACTCTATTGATAGACTTGTAGAGGATATGGAGGAGATTAGAGAAAAATTAGGCATATCAAAGTGGATAGTCATGGCTCATTCCTTTGGAGGAATTATTGCAACAAACTATGCTCATAAGTATGGAGAGGCTATAGACAAGCTTATTTTATTAAATGTTACTCTTAGCATGGAAGATTCCTTTAAGAGTCAAATATATCATGGATCAAAATTATTATCTGAAAATCAATTAAAGTCCATAGGGGCTAAATCATATATGGAAAAATGGCAACAGATAGTTACTAGACTTATTGAAAAAGATATCTTTTATAAACTTCAATATAAGGAACAGGATAATTTTTTAAAATTAAGGGAAGTAAGTAATACAATAGATAGTTTTAATCCATCTATGGCAAATCAAGGACTTAGCAATAAAGATTATTTAAAAAATTATTTTGATATTACTAAAAAAATAAACATTCCAGTCCTTGTAGTAGCTGGCAATGAAGATTATGCTGTAGGACCAGATCATCATAAAAATTTTATATTTCCTAGCGTGAAGATTAAAATTATTTCAGGAAAGCACATGTTATATATGGAAAACAAAGAGGAAGTTAAGTCAGTAATTGAGGCATTTATAAAGAGCTAATTTAAGTAGCAAAGACGCTGAAACCCGCATGAACAGAACAACTATTTAAATAGTTATATAGTTTTATATATGACTATATAACTAGGTTCATATATTAATATTTATATAGTTTCATATCTATGAGAGGATATGGACATTTTAGTAAAAGTTAATAATTAACCACCTTCTTAATAATTTTTAAGAAGGTGATTTTTAAATTTAATAATATTAGATATTTATTCTTTCTTCTGTATCTTTATCAAAAAAATGAAGTTTATTAGTATCAATTGCTATATTTATTTGTTCTGACTTTATATCTGTAGAAGGTGGAACTTTTGCTATTAACTTGTTACCGTTACAATCTAGATATAAGTATGATTCTGATCCCATTAGTTCAGTAATATCAACTTTAGTTGAAATAATATTGCTTAGACTATCTTTAATGGTGTTATTCTCAACATATATATCTTCAGGTCTAAAGCCTAAGATAATAGATTTCTTTGCGTAGTTGTTAAATAAAGACTTAATTTTATCTGTATTAGGTAATTTAATTGTAATGCAATTAAGTTTAGCATAAAAATTGTTAGAATTGTTTATAAGAGTAACTTCTAGGGTATTCATTTTAGGAGATCCCATGAATTCTGCTACAAATAAGTTACAAGGATTATTATATAGATTCATAGGGGTATCTACCTGTTGGATAAGTCCATCTTTCATTAGTACAATCCTATCTGCCATGGTCATTGCTTCTGTCTGATCATGGGTTACATATAGAAAGGTTGTACCTAAAGTTTTATGTAGCTTGATTATCTCAGCTCTCATCTGAGTTCTAAGCTTTGCATCTAGATTTGATAGAGGTTCATCAAGTAGAAACACCGATGGATTACGAACAATAGCACGTCCTAGTGCAACACGTTGACATTGCCCCCCTGACAGCTGCTTAGGTTTACGATATAATAGTTCTTCAATGTCTAGAGTTTTAGCAACTTCAGTGATCTTTTTATGAATTTCATCCTTTGGTACCTTTTTCATTTCAAGTCCAAAAGCCATATTTTTATATACAGTCATATGGGGATATAGAGCGTAACTTTGAAATACCATGGCAATATCTCTATCCCTAGGAGCTATATTGTTTACTAATTTATCACCAATGAATATTTCACCTTCTGTAATACTTTCAAGACCTGCAATCATTCTTAAAGTTGTGGATTTTCCACATCCTGATGGTCCAACTAAAACAATAAATTCCTTATCTCTTATTTTTAAGTTAAAGTTTTCAACAGCAATATTGGTTTCATCATATTTTTTAACAATATTATTAAAGGTTATATTTGCCATTTTATTACTCCTTTTCATAAGATTTAAATAGGATAACATAGATTATAGCATACTTATTTGAAAGTTTTCATCATATTTTCTTTTAACTATAAAGATTTATATATTTTGGTAGAATATTATAATATGTAGTATCTTAATTATGAAAGTATATATTATTTGTTTTAGGGGTGTTTACAGTAAATTTAAATGCAAATAGGATTGTGGGGGAAAAATGATGTTTAAAAGTTTAGGAGAAAGCACAGTAACTTTAGTAATTACTATTTTACTAGTAATAGCTTTAGCTACATTATGTGTATTTCTATTTTCAAAGTTACTTGAGGGGTATAATTTAAAGAAGAAAAAGAAGAGTCATGAAGAACAAGTAGAAGCAGTGGTTACAGTAGATGAAAAAACTTTTGACATTAAAGATGATATAAGGGAAAAAGTTAATAATCAGATAAGTAAAGTAAAAAGAGATGTTATAGAATATGCAAATGATAGAGTTAATAATAGTATGTCTGATGTTTTAGCAACCACTATGAAAGGGAAAAAAAGATTTGTGGAGAAAGAGATAGTCAATGAAATAGGAGAAACTGTTAATAATACTTATGAAGATGTAATAAAAGAGGCAAGAAACAAATTTTCACAGAATAATGAGGAACTCATAGAAATTATAGAAACCAAAATAAAAAATTATGTTAGTGATAATAGTGAAAAAGATTACAGGGGAATTAATAAAGAAATAAATGAGCTTTTAAATGAAAGTATGAATATTTATACTAAAGAAGTAGAACAAATTTTAACAAGACAGAGCACTTCATTAAAGATGCAAATAGGAATAAATATAGACAAGCAGTTCAAGTCTATGAAGGGAGAAATTAAAAATAGTAGTAACATAAATTTAGATGGCTTTGAAAAAAGCTTAAAGAGTCATACTAATAATGTTATGGATGTTTGTATAAGACAAAGTGAGAGACAAATTAATCAAATGGTGGATAACATTACCGATGAATTTGAAGAACTAAAGAAAAAAGGAAATTATGAAAAAATAAGTGAAAATATTAAAAGGAATATAGAAGAATTAGAAGAGAGTTATATGACTTCAGTTCAGAAAAATGTAGATTGTACTATAGAAATAGTGAATAGCTTATCTCGACTAGGGGTAGCTGATTATAAAGCTATAAAGGATGATGAAATTATTGATATTTTCAAAGAAGCTTTAATTGCAGCTAAAAGCGAAATAGACATAGTTACTCCTTGGATAAATAATCATGTAATGTATAAGGAAAAAGTTTATAGTCTTTTGAAAGAGGCATTAAACAGAGATGTTAAGGTTAGAATAGTTTATGGCTTAGGTAGTAATAAGGATTTTAATATGGAGGAAATGGAAAGAGGATCAGAAAGAATAGCAGATATAATTAAAGATGATTTTAGTAACTATGGTAAACTTTTTGAAATAAAAAAGGGTGATACCTGTGAAAGAGCTTTAATTTGTGATGAAAATCTTGCTCTTATTGGAAATTTTAATTTCTTATCCTTCCATGGAAAATACTCAGAAAATAAGAATTTAAAAAGTCAAGTTGTAGCAGTAATTACAGAAAAAAAAGCAATACAAAGACTTAGAAAAGAAAAAATAAGATTTTAGTTTTGCATAAAGACTGTCTCATAATTATTTGGGGGCAGTCCTTTATTTATGTATAATGTATGAGAAGCAATTCGGATAAGGGGAACTTACTGGTGTTATTTCTATATAATAATAATAAGAGAGAGTTTACAGTTTAGATTCTACATTTTATCAGTAATTTTATGAGGAGAAGTTAATATGAACATAGATTTTCATGTCCATGGATTGTTGAGTAAAAGAAAAGATTTTAATGAGAGATTTTTTAATGAGGAAATTGAATATGCAAAGCAATGTAAATTAAATGGAATAATTATGTGTGAACATTTTAATGCTATAAATTTTAAAGAAATATATAAATATCTTGAAGAAAACTATGAATACAAAGGTCATAGGTATTTAGTTAAAGGAGTTTCTGTTTTTCCTGCTATGGAAGTGAGCATAAAGGATAAGGGACATGTTGTTTTAGTAGGAAGGAGAGAGGCTATATTAGAGATTCATGAAAGGCTAGAACCTTATATGAATAGAGAAAACTTAGTGGAATTTAAAGAGTTATTAGATTTAGCTGATGAGTATGGATGTTTAAAAATAGGAGCACATCCTTTTAGGAGAGGACATAAGTTATGTAATCATCCTGAAGAACTACTAAAGAGATTAGATGCTATAGATTTAAATGCTAAAGATATATTCAAAAAAGGTGAAGAAGAGGTAAGAAGAGAGTTATATGAATTATCTAGTAAAATAGGAGTTAATGTAATTACAGGTAGCGATAGTCACACTCCATTACAACTGGGTGGGATATATACTAAACTAGATAATCCATGTTATACAATAGAAGAACTTAGATTAGCTATAGCTAGTAAAGGTTACTCTATAAAAATAGAACCCTCCGTATATTTTAGAGTATATACTTCTAAAATACTAAAAAGATATTTGATTGCAAGAACAGATTATAACAAAGATACGGAGTTCACTATATAAATAGAGTTCTTAGGGAAGATGCTAATTAGAAAGGATTAGTAGGCGAAATTTATAATGAAAGAATTTTAAATAGAGAGGATTAATATGGGGTGTTTTTTGTGTAAGATTAAGAAAAAGAGGAAAAAACAAAAGAAAAGGAATAATAAATATATATCAATAGAAGAAAGATTAAAAACTGATGAGGAAAAAGAGAAAAGGGAGGAAAGGGAAGAAGAAATAAAAGAGAGAGAGGAGTTAACAAGAGAAATTCTAGAAGAATATATTTTAGATATTATAGAAGATGAAGTAGATAAAAGAGGTGGAATTGAAGGGTTAGATGGAGAAACTATAGGTGATATTTTAAGCTACTACATTGCTAATGATCCTAGATTTCAGATTAAATTACAAAGGGAATTAACACGAAGAAGGCGACTATAATTTATCGAATTTAATGCAGGACTAGATGAAAATTTATAATTATTCTATGTTAGCAAATAGCTAAAGAATTATTCATATAGTCCTTTTCATGGGTTATATAGATTTATGAGAAAATGTAGATATTATATTAATAAAAATGGTAGAATAAAATGAGGATGAATTATTAAGGATAAATATGGGGGATAAATATGGGGTTAGCTGAATTGTACTTACAGAATATGCCATGGTCTGCATGGATTGCAGATATAGATAAGAAAATTATCTTTATTAACAAAGCCTGTGAAGAAGATTATAATTTAAAATTAGAAGAAGTAAAAGGTAAGACCTATGAAGAAATATTTCCGAAGAAAGTAGTAAGTGTATATAACAAAAAAACAAAGGAATATTTTGAAGAATTATCGATATATGATTATAATGAAACTAATAGAGAAATAGCAGAAGAGTGCTATGTATTCCCGATAAAAGATATTAATGGTAATGTTAATGCTTTAGGTGGTATCATTGTAAATGTTGAAGAAGAAAAAAGAAGAGAACTAGAACTTCAAAATCAAAAAAGTATTCTTAGAACTATAATAGATTCGTTACCAGAAGCTATTTTTTATAAAGATAAAGAATCAAGATATATTGGTTGCAATAAAAATTTTAATGACTATTATAAGCAATTTGGAGTAGATGATGTAATTGGAAAAACTGATCTAGAAGTTTATCCAGATAAGGAAATTGCAGAAAATTTTATTAAAGTAGATAAAGAAATAATGGCGAGTAAAGAAGAAAAATATATTGAGGGAATTACTTTAGATGAATATGGAAACAGAATTATAGAAGAGAGTTTTAAGGCTCCTGTGATAAATAAAAAAGGTGAAGTTTTGGGAATAGTGGGACTAGCTAGAAATATTACTAGTCAAAAAAAATTAGAGGATAGACTCAGATATTTGAGTTATAACGATGCTCTAACAGGAATATATAACAGAACTTACTTTGAAGAAAAGATCCAGGAATTAAATAATGAGCAGTACCTTCCTTTAGGAATAATTATGGGAGATGTTAATGGTTTAAAGTTAGTCAACGATTCTCTAGGGCATCTAGAAGGAGATAGACTACTAAAAAGTATATCTAGTGTTCTTAATAAAGCTTGTACTGATAAAGGTTTTGTTTTTAGGTGGGGTGGAGATGAATTTATGATACTTCTGCCAAACTGTGATGAAAGTGGTTGTGAGAGAACTGTAGAAAAAATAAGGAGTGAATGTAAAAATTATAAACATAATTACATTGAACTTAGCATTGCTCTTGGTGAAGTGGTTAAGCGTTCTGTAGAAGAAGATATTGATAAGTGTATTAAAGAAGTGGAAGAGAGAGTGTATAGGCAAAAGCTCTTAGAACATAATAGTGTTAGGAGTTCCATGATGAACTCGCTTAAAAAAAGTTTAGAAGCTAAGAACATGGAAACAGAAGAACATACTGAAAGGGTAGAATCCTACGCATTGGAAATAGGAAAGAGATATGGTTTTAAGAATTCGCAAATGGATGAATTAATGATAATCGCTAGACTGCATGATATTGGGAAAATTGCCATTGAGGAAGATATACTTTTAAAACCAGGGCCACTTACAACAAATGAATTTGAAGTGATGAAAACTCATGCGGAGAAGGGGTTTAGAATAATCAATGCTTCTAGTGAAATAATGAATGTGGCAAAATGTGTTTTAACTCATCATGAAAAGTGGGATGGAAGTGGATATCCTTTAGGCATTGCAGGAGAAGAAATACCGCTTATGGCAAGAATTATTGCTATTGCTGATGCATATGATGTTATGACTCATGACAGGGTATATAGAAAGGCTATGAATAAAGAAGAGGCTATTAAAGAGTTGAAGAGATGTGCAGGTACCCAATTTGATCCAGTACTAGTAGAGCTATTTTTAAAATGTTTAAATAGTAATGAAGAAAAAAATAATTAAGAAATAAAGGGTTGAGAAGTAGTAAAACATCTTGATAAAGGTTGATGTTGAATAAATACTTCTTGCCCTTTTTATTTTTAACTTATATTAGATGTATATCTAATTAATATTGATAATTATCTAATATGATTATAAACTAGTATTAGGAAAAAAATAAATAATATATAAATTATGTAAAAGGGGTGTGGTTATGGATTTAGCTGTAGAAAAGAAAAAAATAGGATATAAAGACATACTTATGGATAAAAATTTTTGCTTGTTTATCATTGGTAATCTGATTTCAAGGTTTGGGGATTCTATTGATACCATTGCCTATGCATGGATGGTATATGAGATTACAGGCAGTACTGCGTTAATGGCTTTAATTTTTGGGGTTAATGCTATTCCAACAATATTATTTCAACCTATTGCTGGTGTGTTTGTAGACTATAAAAAGAAGAAAAATGTAGTTGTTCTTTGTAATTTAGGGAGAGCTACAGTAGTAACTATCACAGCATTGATGTTTATATTGGGATTACTTAAGCCATATCATTTATTTATATTTACTTTTATTAATTCTACCTTTGAATCCTTTGAAGGACCAGCAGCAATAGCAGCCTATCCACTAATTATTGAAAAAGAAAAGTTTGCCTATGCAAGGGCTGTACAATCTACTTTATCTAGAATTGTGGAGCTAGTAGGACTTGCTGTAGCGTCCGGAATCATTGCAGTCATTGGTATTGGTGGCGGAATGATTGTTAATGCAGTTAGTTTTTTTCTCTGTGGAATATTTATGGCTATGGTTAGATATAAAGAAGAGATTTTAAAGAAGCAACAGTTAAATATGAAGGGGTACTTTGTAGATTTAAAGGATGGATTTATCTATTTAAAGACTAGTAAAATTTTGATGTCAATAACCATATTTGCCGCATTAATTAATCTATTTATGATACCTTTTAACACTTTAGGAGTTGCATATGTAAATGAAGAGTTGTTAAAAGGTCCTGAAGTAGTTGCTATGATTAGCTTTAGCCTAACTACAGGGATGCTTATTGGTGGTGCTATATATCCTAAAATAGCAGAAAAATTTAAAGGAATTAATTTATTTATAATTTCAGGGGTAATCCTAGGGATTTCATATTTAGCCTTAGCATTTATACCTATGATAGGTGTTGATTTAGTACTTTATAGTGTTATCATTTTAGTAGGCTTTTTATTCGGCGTATCTGCTAGTATATTTATGATGATAGTAAATATAACTTTTATGCAAAAGACGGAACAACAATACTTGGGAAGGGCAGCAGGAATACTTAATTCATTATGTATGGCAGCTACACCAGTAGGATCGTTAGTAGTAGGAAGTCTCTGTGTATTCTTAAGCACAGCTCAGCTATTCTTAATATTCGGAATAGGCATGGTGGTATTATTCCTATGTCAACGTTATAATAAAAGCATGCAGGAAATTTAAGTAACAAACTAAATGCTTTATTTAGTTTTTAGAACTTACTCATATGAAGGAGCAAAAAGGAGTTTTACATGAAATATATAGTAGAGGATAACATTAATTTAATTGAGGAAGTAAAAAGCACTCTTTATTTTATAGTTAATGAAGAACAAATAGTTAAAAAGCTGAGGGGCAGTTTTAAAAAATTTGATCAAGATGTAGATAAATATATAAATAAAGACTTAAAAAATTTTTTCAAATTTATAGGAAAATTTAAAGTTAAAAATAAAATACCTATAGATAGACTAAAAATATTCTTTAAGGATATTAGTGAGGTCTATGAAAAAACAAATTGTATAGCTGGCATATTTATTAATAACATTACTGAAGATGAGTTAATTAAGATGCGTAGAAGAATTGAGAATTTAGATTCCATAGAACTGAAAGAACTTGCTATGAAGGATATTCTATGTCAAGATGATTACTTTAGTGATGATTTTTCTATTGAGGATGAATTATCTAACTTAGATGTAGAAAAAGAATTTATGCCTTATCTTATAGAAACATGTACTTTAGACAGTGAATCTAAGTGGTGGCTTACAGTTATTTCTCAGAATCCAAAGGAATATTTTAGTGAACTCATTGATATAATAATAGATTCTATAGATGTATTTAAAGAAGCTTTTAAGGTTATGGAAAAAGAAGTAGAAAAATCTATAGATGAACTTAAAGCTTTAATTGAAGAAAACCCTAAATTTATCTCTGACTCTACAAGTATGAAAATCTTTGATAAGTGGGGAAATGATATTTATATCTATCTAAGTATAATTAGATTTAACTCAGTATCATTTGTGTCAACTAGAAATTATGTCTTTAATAATGAAAGAAGAGAATATATGTACTTTGGATGGAAGTTTTATGAGCTTTTATGCACTTCCATAGGAAATGATAATGAGGAAAAAGTTCTAATTGATAGATTAAAGTGTCTAAGCGATAGAAGTAAATTTAATATTATAAAGATGCTTAAGAAAAAATCTATGTTTGGACAAGAAATTGCTTCGGCTCTTTCTCTTACTACAGCTACAGTTTCTTATCACATGAATGCTTTAATTGTAGCTAAGTTAGTATATATGGAAAAGATAGATAATAAAATTTTTTATAGTGTAGATAAAGATACTATGGATGAATTTTTAAGGACTCTAAATAAGGAGCTAAACTAATAGCTCTTTTTTCTTTAATAATTTTACAATTTGAGATATAATTGTATACGAAGTTATTTATCTGGCATTGTCAATATAGGTAAGTGCTACGATATAAGTTAAAATTTTACACAAATAAACTAAGAATGGAGTGTATTACATGGCAGTTTTAGTAACTGGAGGAATGGGCTATATCGGTAGTCATACTACTGTTGAGCTATTAAAAGAGGGGTATGAAGTTGTTATTGTAGATAACTTAAGTAATAGTAAAGAGTTAGTAAAGGATAGAATTAAGGCTATTACAGGAAAAGAGCCTAAATTCTATAAATATGATGTTTTAAACAAGGAAAATATGGACAAGGTTTTTAGTGGAAATACTATAGATTCAGTAATTCATTTTGCAGGCTTTAAGGCTGTGGGAGAATCTGTGGCTAAGCCCCTAGAGTACTACCACAATAACTTAACTAGCACTTTTGTACTTTTAGAATTAATGAGAAAATATGGAGTTAAAAATTTTGTGTTTAGCTCATCAGCTACTGTTTATGGAGATGCAAAAATTATTCCAATTACAGAGGAAGCACCACTATCTGCTACAAATCCATATGGAAGAACAAAGCTAATGTTAGAAGAAATTTTAAGAGATTTATATAGCTCTGATAATTCATGGAATATAGCATTACTTCGTTACTTTAACCCAGTTGGGGCCCATGAAAGTGGAACTATTGGAGAAGACCCATGTGGTATTCCAAATAATTTAATGCCTTTTATTACAAAAGTTGCTATAGGTGAGCTTAAGGAGCTTAGTGTATTTGGGGATGATTATGACACACCAGATGGAACAGGAGTTAGAGATTACATTCACGTAGTAGATTTAGCTAAAGGTCATTTAAAGGCACTAGAAAAATTAAAAACTAATTCAGGTCTTGTAACTTATAATTTAGGAACAGGAAATGGATATAGTGTTCTTGATATAGTTAAGGCATTTTCAGAGGCTAGTGGAAAAGAAATTCCTTATAAAATTACGGCAAGAAGACCTGGTGATATTGCAACTTGCTATTCAGAACCAAGAAAGGCTAATGAAGAGTTAGGGTGGAAAGCTGAAAAGGGAATAAAAGAAATGTGTGAAGACTCTTGGAGATGGCAAAGCCAAAATCCAAAAGGATATGAAGAGTAAAGCAAACTTTATAATACAAATTGAAAGTGCTTAGCAAGACATCTTACATGAAATTAGTAAGATATTTTGCAAAAGCACTTTTGTTTTCATTTTATCTTATGAAGTTGGTTCTTAATTTTTCTTCCTTTTTAGGTAAGGATATTCCCGCTTTTTTACCTGCTTCTATAGATTTTAATAGCCAAGCCATATTTTTACCAAGAGTTCTCATTGTTTGCATACCTTCAAGGTCTTGTTTTACCTCTTCTGGAGTATTGCCATGAACCATATTCCAATATTGTGAAGAAACTATTGGCATGTTTGATATAGTAAAGTATTTATTTAATTGGTCAAAGGTAGCAGAGGAACCACCTCTACGACAACTTACAATAGCAGCGCCAGGCTTATATTCAAAGCCACTACCTGCATAGAAAAATCTATCCAAAAATGATGTAATCATACCAGAAGCACCAGCATAGTGAACTGGAGAACCAAAGATAAATCCATCAACATCTTTAGCTTTTTCTAAAGCAATATTAACAGTATCATCATTAAAAACGCATCTTTCACTACCACTTTTATAACAGTGACCACACCCCATACAGCCTCTAATAGGAGCCTTGCCCACATGGAATATTTCTGATTGTATATTTTCTTTTTCTAGTTCCATTGCTATTTCACATAAAGCAGTATAAGTACATCCTTTTTCATTAGGACTACCGTTTATTAATAAGACTTTCATTTTAAAATTCCCTCCAATACAATATTATCATTAATAAATAAATTATAGCATTATTCATTTTAAAGTGTATGATTTATAAAAAGTAAATTAGATTTATTATAATTAATCTTTTTAAGATTTAAAAGAGTAAAAATGTGTAAAAGTTATAGGGATATAGTTAATAATAAGGTATAATAATTATATATTGTAAAAATATACAAAAATAAGATTTGGAGGAGCTATGAACAATAATGATAATAATAAAGTAGATAAAGGGCTTGAATTTTGCTATTGGAATTTAAGTTATAGAAGAAAATTTATTAGAACATTATGTTTTTTACCATTTTGTATGATTCTTATACTTAAAGTATGGTTTTCATATGATAATAGGGTTTTAAATATGATAATCACAATATTTGTTATAACCACATTTTTATTACAGTTAGCATATAACTATATTAAATGGACTAATGGTGTACAAAAGTAAGATTATTTTAAAAAAGTTGGATAATCAGGATTGTAGCAACTATGATCCAATTACTTTAGCATAAAGTAATTGGAATACATTTTAATTATATTAGTATTATGGGTAATTTACGAATAAATAAACTTGAAGAAATGATAAAGAAGCAAAATAATAATATTATTTAGTGAGGAGTCTTAAATGGAGTGTTTATTAAGGAAATTAAGAAACCAGGATATTTCTAATAGAATTTATGCTATTGGAATTGATGGATTAGGAGGAGCAGGTAAAAGTACAATAGTTAATTAAGGAGGAAAAATGTATGAAGAGAAAATTTATACTTTGGATTGTATTTTTTCTAGTTATAACTAATATAGTATTCATTGGTACAACTATGTGGTACAAAACTAAGCTGGATAACCAAGAATTTAAAGTGTATTCATTTCAGGGAGAAAACACAGATATAAGAGTAACAGAAGGGTTAATTATTCTATTTCCTAACAAGCATATAGTTAGTGGCGGCAATATACAGTATATAGGAAGCAAAGAAGAACAAATTGAATCATATTCTCAAAATATCTATTTAGATAAAGAAGGAGATAAATATTTAGTTTTATCAAAAGCAGTTTTAAATGGATGGGATAATAAAGGAACATCTTTATCTGATGAACTTTTGTTGAATAAAAGTATAGGAGAAATCAGTTCACAACAATTATTCAATGAAGAACAGTTGGGTCTTATTAAGAATAATCTTTATTTCAATCTTCAATATTCAACAGTTGATGGGAAAATAGAAAATTCCATAATTATGCTAAATGTAGAGGAATTCAATATGAGAGAAAACAAATAAGTATTATAAATTAAGAAGGGAGTCTATAGATGGAGGTAGATAATAAGATAATAATAATTTCTATTATAAATGTTATTTTAATATTTTTAATTTTAATAGCTATTTATAAAGTCGTAAAATGGTGTAAAAACTTTGTTAATAGAAATAAAGAGATAGATGAAAAGCTAGATATTATTTTAAAAAAGTTGAACAATGAGGATAGCAACAATATATAATTTAGAATCGTAATAATTATACATAGAAGCAATGAAAATGTTTACTGTGGGCTTGGAGGAAATTTATAATGAATATGAACAACATTAAAGCCATTTTATTTGATTCAGGAAGAACCTTAAATGTACCTAGGACAGGGCATTGGTTTATTACACCTAACTTCTTTAATATTATTAACGACACAAGTTTTCAATATACAGAAGATCAATTAAGTGAAGCAATGAATAAAGCCTGTGATCATATTAATAAAATGTTATTAGTAAAAACAGAAGAAGATGAATTTACGATGTTCAAGGAGTTTTATGAAATAGTACTAAAAGAAATAAAATATATGAGTATAAATGAGGAAATAATTAATTCTTTGGCAAGTGATAATGTATATAATGATGATAAATTTTATTTTTTTGATGATGTGGAACCTGGGCTACAAAGATTAAAAGATAAATATATTTTAGGGGTTGTCTCAGATACATGGCCATCCTTAGAAAGAGTATTTATTAATAAGAGTCTAAGAAAATATTTTTCTACATTTGTTATGTCATCAATTTATGGCTCCTATAAAGCTGAAAAGGTACTTTTTAAAATAGCTATTGAAGAAATCGGAGTAAAACCAGAGGAAGTAATTTTTATAGATGATAGTGAATCAAATCTTATTGCGGCAGAAGATTTTGGTATGATTCCAATTCTAATTGATAGATATGATAGGAATGATATTGAAAGTAAGTACCCTATAATTAAATCTTTAAATGATTTAAATTAGTAGAGGATTCGATGATTAAACTAATGACAAGGTAATATTTAATTATGGAATGGGTAGCGAATAATTTAACTTGTACAAGTTTCTGTACTACAGTTGAAAATATACCTGAATGCAAGGAAGAAATTGGAGGGAAGTATATGGACGTTTCACATATTGTTAAAAGAATTAATGAACTTTTTAATGTAACAAGTAAGGAAATCTTTTCTAATGAATCTGGGATTACATATCATGCAGGTAAAAAAGTTAAAAAATTGGGATACTGTGTTAACCTAACCCTTGAAACTATAGAGGAAGCAAGAATTCATGGAGTTGATATGATGGTGACACACCACGATGCATGGGATGAAATATATGGATTAAAAGAGGCATGCAGAGAGAAATTGGAAGAATATGGTATAAGTCATTACTATAATCACTTGCCACTTGATGACTGTAACTTTGGAACAAATGATAGTCTGTTAAAAAAATTGAATTTAGAAAATGTAAAAAGAACCCACCAATGGGAAGGATTATATTTTGGTAGAGTGGCAGAATATGATGAAGAAATTGAGTTTAATGAATTAGTAAAAAAAATTGAAAATCTACTTGAAGAACCAGTTAAGTCTTGGAAGTTTAATGACGAAAAAGTGAAGCGGGTAGGTTTAGTCTGTGGTAATGGAGGGCCAACAGATTGCCTTAAGGAAGCAGTTGAAAATAAGTGTGATGTATACATTGCAGGCGAATGTAATTTGTATACCATTCAATATGCTCAGTTTAAAGGGATCAACCTTATCATCGGTAGTCATACTTTCACTGAGTTCTTTGGAATTCAAAGTTTAGCATTGAAATTGAATGAGAATATAAAAGAGCTTGAAATAGTGAGACTTAATGAAGAGCATTATGAAGCAAATATAAAATAAGTAGGGGTAGGGTATACTACATTAGATGTGTAAAGGAGGTATAAATCTATGTCAATTAGAACAAAAGTTATTGTTATTGAGCCTTATAATGAAAAATGGAAGTTAGAATTTGAAAAAATAAGGGACATGCTAAATTCTTATATTGGAGATTTAGTTTTATCAATTGAGCATGTGGGTAGTACTTCAGTGGAAGGATTATCGGCAAAACCTATCATCGATATAGATGTAGTTATGGATAGTTATGAAGATTTCTCTGAAATAAAGAAGAGGTTAGGAGAAGCTGGATATCATCATGAAGGAAATTTAGGCATTGAAGATAGAGAAGCATTTAGCTATGTGGAAAATAGATTTATGCCATATCACTTATATGTATGTCCTAAAGATGGTAAAGGATATTTAGAGCATATTGCACTAAGAGATTACCTTAGAACAAATAGAGATGCACGAGAGGATTATGCAGCCTTGAAAACAAAGCTAGCTAAAGAATATAGATACGATGCTGATACTTACTGCGAGAGAAAGACAAAATTTATTCAGAAAATTCTAAATAAGACATTATACTCTAACAAGTCATAAGGGTAACTAATTAGAAGAAATGGAGAATATGAAATGATAAGATTAGAGCTAATTAAAAAAGAAGATTTAAATAAAATTGTGGAATGGAATAGCAATAAATCTGCTGATGAGCTATTGCAATGGGCTGGACCATTATATGAGCATCCATTAACCCTTTCTCAAGTAGAAAAGTATTTTTTAGACGAGAAAAATAAGGGCGTAGTGGATACCTACATATATAAGATAGCTACTATTAGTACAGGAGATATTATTGGGACAGTAGAGCTTCGAGAAGTGGATCAAGAAAATAAAGTTGCTAGAGTGTGTAGATTTTTAATTGGAGAAGAGAAGGAAAGAGGCAAGGGTATAGGTGCTTTAGCATTAAAGGAAGTCTTAAGAATTGGGTTTGAAGTTAAAGGATTTGAAAAAATAACTCTTGGAGTTTTTGATTTTAATAAGGGCGCAGTTAGATGCTATGAAAAGGCTGGTTTTGAAATAGAAAAATTAATAAAGGATGCAAGAAAGGCTAAGGATGGTTACTGGAGCCTATATGAAATGTCAGTTTCAAAGTCTAAGTGGATAAAAGAGAATAATTAAATACTGTAACACTCTCACTATTAATATATTCAGATTAAAGAATTAGTATAAAAATTGCCTAATGCTGATTAGCATTAGGCAATTTTTATCCGATGACTACCAGCTATNNAGAGCTGCTACGTCCCTGGATAACGAGTTCTAAGTATCAAAAATACTGATACTAAGAACTCTGTTTATATGTATTTCTTCAATTATTACATAGGTTTAAATAGAAAGATCTAACTAATTTAAATCAGTGTTATCTTCATCCTTTTCTTCAGTATTTAATAAACCAGCATCTAAATATTCACTTCCAAAGGAATGCATCATTTCTAGAATAGGTATGATTTCTTTACCAACTTCAGTTAAACTATATTCAACTTTAGGTGGGACTACAGGATATACTTTTCTAGATATAAGCTTATCTTCTTCTAAACTTCTCAATTGTGAAGTTAGCATTTTTTGAGTTACCTTAGGTAACCTCTTTTTAATATCACTAAATCTCAAGGTACCATAACTTAAGTACCATAAAGTTAATAATTTCCATTTACCAGATAGAAGATTTTGTACCACCACCATGGGGCACGTAGAGTACTTAGTTCATTGATTCCTCATATGACATTCTTCATGTCTAGGAAATATGCATAGCAAATTCTTATCCATTATATTCACCGTCCTAATAGTATATTTATTATATTATAGTATAAAAAATTAACTACATATAAAAAAGTCTATAACATACTCTGCATTATACCATGAATTTTATATATGTTAAATTTTAAATCCACTATTTACATTATTATAAGATTTTCTACTATTATTTACTAATATAATAGTATCATTTATGATACTATGTCACAAAAAGTATAGTTAATGAGAATAAAGTGCCTACTTCCTAGAAAGATATTTTGTGATTATAATAAAATTAAATTAAGAGATAGAAAAAATCTAAATCATTATAAGCGTGGAAAAGGAGGATTTAATATGAATATAAAATTACAAGAAAAATATCAACTATATATTGATGGTCAATGGAGAGAGGCTTCTGATGGAGGGGTATTGAAAACTTACAATCCTGCTACCGGAGAATTCTTAGCTGAAATAGCAGATGCTACAGAAAAAGATGTAGATGATGCAGTTAAAGCAGCTGAAAGAGCTTTTATAACTTGGGGAAAAACAACAGTTGCTGAAAGAGCAGATGTGTTAAACAAAATTGCAGATGTTATTGATGACAATGCAGAGTATTTAGCTACTATTGAAACTATGGATAACGGAAAACCAATTAGAGAAACTACAGGAGCTGATATACCTCTAGCAGCAGATCACTTTAGATATTTTGCTGGAGTTATTCGTTCAGATGAGGGTAGCTCAACAATGCTTGATGAAAATACTTTAAACATAATATTAAGAGAACCAATTGGGATTGTAGGACAAATAGTGCCTTGGAACTTCCCATTCTTAATGGCTGCATGGAAGCTTGCTCCAGTATTGGCAGCAGGAGATGTTTCAGTATTTAAACCATCAAGCACAACTTCATTAAGTGTACTTGAGCTTATGAGATTAATAGAAAATATAGTTCCAAAGGGTGTAATTAATATAGTTACAGGCAGAGGCTCTAAGAGTGGAGAATATCTACAACATCATAAAGGTCTTAATAAATTAGCCTTCACTGGATCAACAGAAGTAGGTAGAAAAATTGGACTTTCAGCAGCTGAAAATATCATTCCCGCAACTCTAGAACTTGGAGGGAAATCTGCTAATATATTCTTTAAAGATGCAGATTTAGATATAGCTTTAGAAGGACTTCAACTAGGAATTCTGTTTAATCAAGGACAAGTTTGCTCAGCGGGATCTAGAATTTTTGTGCAAGAAGATTTTTATGATGAATTTATAGAAAAAGCAGTTAAAGCTTTTGAAAAGGTTAAGGTGGGTAACCCATTAGATAATAATACTCAAATGGGAGCACAAGTAAGTGAGGCTCAACTTAATAAAATTCTTAGTTATGTAGAAATAGGTAAGAAAGAAGGAGCTAAAGTAGCTACAGGTGGAGAAAGATACACTGAAGGCGATGCCGCTAAAGGTTACTTCATGAAACCAACTTTACTTGTTGATGTTACTAATGACATGAGAGTTGCTAGAGAAGAAATCTTTGGACCTGTAGGAGTTGTTATTAAATTCAAGACAATAGATGAAGTAATTGCCATGGCAAATGATAGCGAATACGGTTTAGGTGGAGGGGTATTTACTCGAGACATAAATAAAGCTATACAGGTTGCTAGAGGCATTAGAACAGGCCGTGTATGGGTAAATACTTATAATAGTTTCCCAGCTGGAGCACCATTTGGAGGATATAAGAACTCAGGAATAGGTAGAGAAACTCATAAATCTGTCCTAGATGCTTATACTCAAATGAAGAATATTATGGTTAATTTATCTGAAAAACCAGGTGGAATGTATGTAAAATAGGTTTAATAAATATATTAAGAAGGCTATGGACTTTGGTTCATAGCCTTATTTTACCATTTATCTCTTTATCCGATGACTACCAGCTCTAATACTCCTATCTTCTTAAAAATGGGAGTAAAGAGCTGCTACGTCCCTGGATAAGGATTTCCCCTAAAGGACAACGATTTCTAAGTATCAAAAATACTGATACAAAGAACTCTCTTTATACTAAGGTAAAGTATGATATAATACAAAAGATAAGATTTTGATTAATAAGTAAATAATACTTAATATAGATACTGTAGATAAGAGAGGAAGTAAAAGATGGGAAAAATATTAGTACTAGCAGAGAAACCTTCGGTAGGTAGAGACTTAGCTAAGGTTTTAAAATGCAATCAGAGTAAGGGTGCATACATAGAGGGAAGTAAGTATGTGGTAACTTGGGCACTAGGTCATTTAGTGGGGCTACAAGATCCTGAGGACTATGATGCCAAATATAAAAAATGGAGCATGGAAACTTTGCCAATGATTCCAAAGCATATGAAACTTACAGTTTTAAAAAAGACCCAAAAGCAGTTTTATGAAGTAAAAAAGCAAATGCTAAGAAATGATATAGATGAGATAGTTATTGCAACAGATGCGGGAAGAGAAGGAGAGTTAGTGGCACGTTGGACAATAGAAAAGGCTGGAGTAAAAAAACCACTAAAGAGATTATGGATTTCTTCTCAAACTGATAAGGCAATTTTAGACGGATTTAAAAATTTAAAACCAGGTAAAGATTATAATAATTTATATAAGGCAGCGGTGTGTAGAGCAGAGGCAGATTGGCTTGTAGGACTTAATGTTACTCGTGCCCTTACTTGTAAATACAATGCTCAGCTTTCAGCAGGAAGAGTTCAATCTCCGACCTTAGCCATGATAGTTCAAAGGGAAGAAGATATTAAAAACTTTATTCCTAAGGATTACTATACAATTACTGCCAAGGCTAAAGAATTTTCACTACAGTGGGTTGATAAGAATAATTATCAAAGCACTTTTAATGAGGAAGTAGCTAATAAAACCCTAGTTAAGGTTAGAGGTCAAGAAGCAAGTATTATAGATGTAACTGAAAGCTTAAAGAAAAAGCCAGCTCCTGCTCTTTATGATTTAACAGAGCTTCAAAGAGATGCCAACAAAATTTGGGGATATTCTGCAAAGCAGACCCTTTCTATAATGCAAAGACTTTATGAAAATCATAAGATATTAACTTATCCAAGGACGGATTCAAGATATATAACTACAGATATAGTAGCTACACTTCCAGAGAGATTAAGAGCTATATCTATAGGAGCATATAGAGCAGCAGCTACAAATATACTAAAGGGTAAGATTACTCCAAGCAAGAGCTTTGTAGATAATAGTAAAGTATCAGATCACCATGCCATAATTCCTACAGAGCAAAGTCCTAATATGTCTAACTTAAGTTCAGAGGAAAGAAATATTTATGATTTAGTAGTCAAGAGATTTTTAAGTGTTATGATGCCACCTTTTGAATATTTACAAACTAATATAGTGACAGAAATAGCTGGAGAGAAGTTTGTAGCTAAAGGAAAAGTTATAAAATCTAAGGGATGGAAAGCACTATATGATAGAGAAGATATGGGGGAGCCTAGCGAAGAAGATGGGTTAAAGGATCAAGTACTTCCAAAGCTTAATATTGGAGATAAATTAAAGATAAACTCTGTAGATATAAATAAAGGTAAAACTAAGCCACCAGCAAGATTTAACGAGGGAACATTACTTTCAGCTATGGAAAATCCACATAAATATATTAATGTGGGTAAAGATGCAGCAAAGACTTTAAATGCAACTGGTGGATTAGGTACTGTAGCTACAAGAGCAGATATTATAGAAAAATTATTTAACTCATTTTCTATAGAAAAAAGAGGTAAGGAAATAGTTCCAACATCTAAGGGGAAACAACTTATAGAATTAGTTCCAAGTGACCTTAAGTCACCACTTTTAACAGCTAAGTGGGAAAGTCAGCTAGAGGATATTAGCAAAGGCAAGGAAGATGCCATGGACTTCATTGTAGAGATGAGAAGATATTCAAGAGCTCTAGTTGAAGATGTTAAAGTCAATGGTAATAAGTTTGTTCATGAAAATGTCACAGGTGCAAAATGCCCTAAGTGCGGAAAATACATGTTAGAGGTTAAGACTAAAACTGGAGTTATGAATGTGTGCCAAGATAGAGAATGTGGTCACAGAGAAGGTGTTAGTAGAACTACCAATGCTCGTTGTCCAGAGTGTAAGAAAAAACTTACCCTTAAAGGACACGGAGAAGGTCAAATCTATGTATGTCCAGGGGCAAACTGTAGCTTTAGAGAAAAGGCATCCCAGTTTAATAAGAGATTTGAAAAAGGTGGAAAAGTTGATAAGAGGGATGTTAATAACTATATGAAGAAAATGAAAAAAGAAGCAGAACAAGAAGCCGCTAATGATAATCCATTTGCAGCTCTTGGAGATCTATTCAAGAAGTAAGGAGAAATAAATATGGATGGAACTAAAAGAGCAGATATAAAAATAGGCTCAAAGGTATTAGTAGTAAAGAAGGAAGATCAACGCACTGGAAAATTGACCGAGGGAACAGTTACAAGGTTATTAACTAATTCTTCAGTACATCCAAGAGGTATTAAGGTAATGCTTGAAGGTGGAGTAGTTGGTAGAGTTCAAGAAATTAGATAGAAATGCATTAGGATGGTCATCAAATTTTTAATTTTTGTAATATAATTATATTTTTAAAAGAAATTAAAACAGGTTTTAGATTTGAATTTATGAATCTAAAACCTGTTTTTTATAGGAGAAAGTGAAATAAAAATTTTATTTCATTATTATAATAAATGTTGCTTTAAGATATAATTTTAAAGTACGATAATTATAGTGGTATGCAAATATATTATTATTTGCAATAGGAAAAGAGGATATGATGAGAAAATTTAAGTTACTGTGCTTAACACTAATGTTTTTGATAATTACAAATATAGCTATGACGATGATAGCGTTTTCAGATACTGAGAGCAACACAATTAAAGTGGGTTATTATGATTATCCTTCTTTCATTGAAAAAGATAAAGATGGACTTTTTTCAGGGTATGGAGTAGAGTATCTTGAGGAAATATCAAAATATACTAATTGGAATTATGAATATGTATATGATACATGGCCGGAACTATTAGACAAGCTATCTAAAGGAGAGATAGATTTGTTATGTGGTGCTCAGTACACTGAGGATAGAAGCAAGATATATGACTATGTAGAATATTCAAATGGAATAGAACTTACAACTATGTATGTTTCAAGTAAAAATAACAGTGTATTTTATGAGGATTTTGAAGCATTCAATGGCTTGAAAATAGGGTTTTTAAAGGAAAGTTTTCAAAATACAGTCTTTGAAGGTTATGCAAAACAAAATAATTTCTCTTATGAAAAAGTATACTATGATTTTGAAGAAGAAATGATAGTGGATATGGAATCAGGTAATGTGGATGCTATAGTTTTGGGAAGCATTTCAAATCAGAATAGTGGTAGATTAGTTGCCAAATGCGATATTCACCCTTTTTATTATATAACGCAAAAGGGTAATAATGATCTCATCAATGAACTTAATGAAGCATTAAGGAAGATAAGACTAGATGATTTAAATTTTGATATGAAATTACAAGAAAAATATTATGGTAATAGTATTTTAAATCAACAACCGTTACTTACTCCAAGAGAGGTTGACTTTATAAAAAGAAAGCCGGTGTTAAAAGTGGCTTATAAAGATTATTTAAGTCCTATAGAATATAGGAGTAGTAAGGGTGACTTCTCTGGAATAGTAAGAGATATGTTAGAAGAAATCTCTAGAAAAATAGGTATAGAATTTGAATATGTTCAGGTAAAAAATACGGAAGAAGCTATAAAGTTAATGGCAAATGGAAAAGTAGATTTAATAGCTAGTGAATCGAGTATTGAAAAAAACACAAATTCTAGAGATATTATATTAACTAACCCATATATATCCTTACCTTTAGTTATAGTTGGAAAAGGAGAAGAATATATAAAAACAGAGAATGTGGATATAGCTATACCTACTGATATGAAAATTAACAAAGAAGCTTTTGCAAACAAATTTGGACAATATAACATTGAGTATTATGATGATTATATTAGCTGTATTAATGCGGTTAAGTCGGGAAAAGTAGATATAACAGTATTAGATAGCTACACAGCTAATATTGCTATTAGCCGTATAAAAGATAATAATTTAAAAACAATGAATATTGGAAGTTTAAGTTATAATATATCAATTGGAGTAAATCCTAATATAGATTCATTAGTAATACCTATACTTAATAAGGCTATTAATGTTATAGATGAAAAAACTAGGGTAGATATTATTATGAAAAATGTAGTACAAGAATCTATTCCAATAAATTTAAAGGTAGTACTAGTTAAATATAGATTAGAAATTATTATTTTTATATCTTTATTAGTAATAATATCTCTTTTGATATTTTTTTATGTAAAACAACGAAGAACAAAGGATTATGAAAAAATGGCATTTACAGATCCACTTACAGGTCTATGGAATGCTAATAAGTTTAAAGTTAGAGCTAAAAAGATACTTGAGACTAATAAAGGAAAATCCTATGCTCTTATATACAGTGACATAGATAAATTTAAGTTTATAAATGATAATTTAGGATATGAAGAAGGAGATAAAATTATTTGTGCAATATCCAATAAATTATACAACTCAATGGGTGAAAATGAAATTTTTGCAAGGGTATCTGCGGATAATTTTTTAATACTTGTAAAATACACAAATAAAAAAGAATTAATTGATAGGTTAACAAAATTTGAAAATATTTTTAGACAATTAGAAAAGGTTTTTGCAAAAAATTATAGGTTAATAGTTGTGAGTGGGATCTATATATTTAATTCTAATGGTATGGTGGTTGAAGATATTATCAATAAAGCTAATATAGCACGTAAATCAGTTAAGGGTTCTCATACAAATAAAATTGCCTTTTATGATAAGTGTTTTGAAAATAAAATTATTGAGGAATTAGAAATAGAAAATAAAATGTATAAGGCCCTTATAAATAGAGAATATAAGGTTTATTATCAACCTAAATATGATTTAAATACAGAGAAAATTGTAGGTGCTGAGGCCTTAGTTAGGTGGCAGGATCCTGAGAAAGGGTTAATTCCTCCAGTAAAATTTATACCTTTGTTTGAGAAAAATGGGTTTATAGTAAACTTAGATATGTATGTTTATAAAAGTGTATTGCAGTGTTTAAGAGAAAGATTAGATAATGGAGAAAGTGTAGTTCCAATATCATTAAATGTTTCTAGATTTCATGTTAATAATCCCAATATAGTCAAGGATATCAATGAGTTAGTTAAAAGCTATAACATAGATCCTAAATTGGTAGAGTTTGAATTAACGGAAAGTGCTTTTATGAAAAATGCTGATAGGCTTATAGAAAAAATGATAGGTTTAAAAAAGGTAGGATTTAAAATCTCTGTTGATGATTTTGGATCTGGATTTTCATCATTAAATCTTTTAAAAGAGTTTCCAGCTAATACCTTAAAGATAGATAAAGCATTTTTAGATGAAACAACTAATTCACAGAGGAGTAAAGATATTGTTAAAAGTATAGTTGATATGGCGAAAAATATTAATATGGAAGTAATTTGTGAAGGGGTAGAAACGAGAGAACAGGCGGATTTCTTAAAAGAGATAGGATGTGAAATGGCCCAAGGATATTTATTTGCAAAACCTATGCCTAGGGAAGATTTTGAAGAACTATTAAATTTAAATTATATATAGGATAAATATATAAATTATAAGCCGATATATCATAAAAAGTTTTGATATATTGGTTTTTAATTTGATTTGGTAACCGATGTTACCGAATTTACAAAGATATTAATATAAACTCATAGATGTAGAGATTAATAAAATATAATCTGCTTATAAAGGTTAATATAAATTAAGCAGGTTAAAATATATTTAACTAAAGTATTATGATTTACAATTATATTCAAATTAGCGCTATAAAGCAATTTCAATATAGAAGATAAACATGATTTGAGTTTTAAAATTATTTAAATGTAGGAGGAGAAAATATGAGTTTATATCTTGGAAAAGTACATTATTGGTTATTTAACAAAATATTATGGTTTGAAGGATTAGAGGAAGAAATAATTAATCTAGCTAAGGAAGAGGGACTAGATGTATCTTCATTAGCTAAGGAGATTAATGAAAATCATGGAGAAAAACTGCCAAATCTTCCTTTAGAAGATATGATAGATACAAGTAACATCCATGGGTGGCTACAAGGAAAAATACATTCAGCAGAGGGAAGAATGGCAGCTTGGACAACTAAATTACTAAATAGTAATGAAAAAGTTAAGGCTAAATTAGAAAATATTTATATTCATCAAGGAATGAAAGCAGCTAAGGAAGTTAAAGAAAAATTAGATCCAGCAAGTAATGCTATGGATATATATGATAGAATAAATGACTATATATTAGATGGAATGCCATGTGATAGAGTGAATGAGGTTCTAGTGTGTACGGAAGATATGGTACAGTGGAGTAGAAGAATTTGTGTTCATAAGGACATATGGAATAGAGAATCTGGAGATGTTTCTTATTTCTATAGCTTAAGAGGACTATGGATTAAGGCCTTTGTTAATGAAGTTAATGGTAACTATGAATACGAGGAATTAGGAGATGGAACTCAAATCATTAAAAAAAAGTAGGAGGAGAAAAGATGAATGCTATAGATTTAATGATGGAAGAGCATAAGTATATTAAACGTATGCTTACTGTAGTTAGAAAAGCTACTTACAAATCTCTAGAAGAAAAAAATGTAAACTATGAAGATTTCTATAAGATGATAGATTTCATTAGAAAGTATGCAGATGCACATCACCATAAAAAAGAAGAAGTAATTCTTTTTAATAAGATGGTGGAGGAGCTTGGACTTATTGCAGAGAAGACTGTGAAATATGGTATGCTTGTAGAACATGATTTGGGAAGACTTTATATTACAGGACTAAGTGAAGCACTTGAAAATTTAAAATTAGGTAATAAAGAAGCTATATTAGATGTTATTGCTAATGCCATTTCTTATACTCATCTTTTAGAAAGGCATATAGATAAAGAAGATAATGTAATATATAAATTTGCTACTAGAGAATTAAAGCAAGAAATCATTGATAAAGTAAATGCAGAGTGTGTTGAATTTGAAGATGCAAATACTGAGGTTATGAAAAAATATACTTCAATATTAGAGGAGTTAGAGAAAAAATATCTTTAATATTTGGAATGATGAACTTTAAGTACATGAGAATTTGTGCTTAAAGTTCATTTTATTTGTTTTTATTGACATCTAAATTTTATTTACATATTAAAATACATATTCTTTTGAATTTTGGTAACGAATGTTACCGAATATTGTTTTGTACTTTAGTATACTTTAACTTGTGAAAAGCAATAATAACAATTTAATAGGAGATGAGAAATTTATGTCAATGTTTTGTTATCAATGTCAAGAGACAGCAGGATGTAAAGGCTGTACTATAAAAGGTGTTTGTGGTAAAGATGAGCAAGTTGCAAAGGCTCAAGATTTATTAGTATATGTAACTAAAGGATTAGCTATCGTAAGTAATGAAGGAAGAAAAGTAAATGTTATTGATAGTGTAGTAGATAAATATATTACAGAAAATTTATTTATTACTATTACTAATGCTAACTTCCATAGAGATGCTATTTTAAATAGAGTAAAAGAAACTTTAAAATTAAGAGAAACTTTAAAAAGAAAAGTCGTTAGTGCTGGAGGACAAGTTGGAGAAGTAAAAATAACTGGAGGCTTCTTTAAAAAGATATTTGGTCTACAAAAGAAAGAAATAGTAATGGCAGATGCAGTAGCTTGGACAGCAGATAATACTATAGAATTTGACGCTAAAGCTGAAAAAGTTGGAGTGCTTGCTACAGAAAATGAAGATATTAGAAGTCTAAGAGAACTTATAACTTATGGATTAAAAGGATTATCAGCATATATGAAGCATGCTATGAACCTAAAATATAATGAGAGAGAAATTCATGGATTTATGGCTAAGGCATTAGCTGCAACTTTAGATGATAGTTTAACTGTTGATGATTTAGTAGCACTTGCATTAGAAGCAGGAAAATATGGAGTAGATGGTATGGCATTATTAGATAAAGCCAATACTGAAACCTATGGACATCCAGAAATAACAACTGTAGATATTGGAGTTAGAAAAAATCCAGGAATATTAATTTCAGGACATGACTTAAAGGATCTAGAGATGTTGTTAGAGCAGACAGAAGGAACAGGGGTAGATGTTTATACTCATGGTGAAATGCTTGCTGGACAATACTATCCTAAGTTTAAAAAATATAAACATTTTGCAGGAAACTATGGAAATGCATGGTGGAAGCAAAAGGAAGAGTTTGAAAAGTTCAATGGTCCAATTCTTATGACTACAAACTGTATAGTAATTCCAGATAAGTCTTATAAGAATAGATTATTTACAACTGGTGCAACTGGAATGCCAGGATGTGCACATATAGAAGCTGATAGAGATGGCATAAAAGATTTTTCTAAGATTATAGAAATGGCTAAAAAGTGTAAAGCACCTACAGAGATAGAAAAGGGACAAATAGTTGGTGGATTTGCTCACAATCAAGTATTAGCTTTGGCTGATAAGGTTGTGGAGGCTGTTAAAACTGGAGCTATAAAAAGATTCTTTGTTATGGCTGGTTGTGATGGAAGAGCCAAATCAAGAAACTACTATACTGAATTTGCTGAAAAACTACCAAAGGATACAGTTATCTTAACAGCGGGTTGTGCAAAGTATAAGTATAATAAATTAAACCTAGGAGATATAGGAGGAATTCCAAGAGTTCTAGATGCAGGACAATGTAATGATTCTTATTCCTTAGTTGTTATAGCTCTAAAACTTAAAGAAGTCTTTGGGCTTGATGATGTAAACGCCCTACCAATATCATATAATATTGCATGGTATGAGCAAAAAGCAGTAATAGTATTATTATCACTATTATACCTAGGGGTTAAAAATATTCATCTAGGACCAACATTACCAGCATTCTTATCACCAAATGTTGCTAAAGTTCTTGTAGATAACTTTGGTATTGGTGGAATAACTAATGTAGAAGATGATATGAAAATGTTCATGGAAAGCTAGAATTACAAGTAATGAGGTATTCAAAGGTAAGCGGAGTTTACCTTTGAATACTTTTTTTATAAAAATCTTCTATTCTGTAACCTATGTTACCGAATATAGCAGAGTGTTTTAGTATACTTTAACTTGTAAGAGATACTAATAATTTTAAATTATTAGTTATATATAAAAATTCAAATTATAGGAGGAAAAGAATATGATAAATAAAGATATGACAATAGGTGAAGTTATAAGAATGAAAGAAGGAGCTCCTGAAATTTTAATGAGTTTTGGTATGGGTTGCGTAGGTTGCCCATCAGCTCAAGCAGAAACTCTTGCAGAAGCTGCTATAGTTCATGGATTAGACATAGAGAAATTATTAGCTGCATTAAATTAGTTTTAAAGAGTTAATTAAAAGTAGATATTATATAAAATGCACATAAAAAAGAAGTATTAAAGGGAAATTTCCTTAATACTTCTTTTTTTATTAATGGCAAGAAAAACCACCATTAAAAAATTGGTTATTAGAATCATTAGAAGGATAATAAAATTCACTATCTATATCCTTTTGTATAGTAGAATCATTTATAGAATTTAAATCATCTACTACCTTTATTGTTCCTCTAAGCATGCCCATCCAACAGCTGTAGTTTATGTCTCCAGCGTCTGGAGTAAATTCTATTACATTTTCTCCAGAGGATAGAGTCTTTTCAATATTCATAGATGGAATAACAATTTTATTATTACAGAAGTTAATACTTTCACCATCAATTATAAACTCTGTAGGAATTCCCTTTTGAATATAAACTACATTTGGAGTATATCCTTGATTATTAGCTACAATCCTTATAACTTGCTTTCCGTTAGAAATTGTTGCTTTACTAGCTGAAGATTTATCGGATATAGTTGTATTATTATTTCCACCTAAAGATAAGGAATTAGGCATTAAATTAACTCCTATTAAAGACAAGCCACGATTAGCCATAATAATACCTAAAATTATGATAATACCACCACTGTATTTAATTAATCTTTTGGAATTTTTTTGACTAAGTACATTAGCAATAGCTCCAAAGCCTAGCATTAAAGGAATTGTACCTAGGGCAAAGAAAAACATTGAAGTTGCACCAGCTATGACACTTCCAGAAGCTAGAGCATAAAGCTGCATTGTTTGTAGGGGACCACAAGGCATAAACCCATTTAGAAATCCTACTATAAGAGGGTTTCTAAATTTTTTCTGGGAGTTACAGTTACTCCAAGGAAGCTTTATAGAAAATTTTCTAAGGGCTTTAAAACCATATAAGTTTAAACCCATAATTACCATAAATACACCTGCAACTATTGCTATGAAGCCTTGAGTTCCAAAGGAAAGAGAAAAAGCTTTACCAATACCACCTACTATACCACCTAAAACCGTATAAGAAATTAAACGGCCTAAATTATACATAAGTCCAGGTTTAAATTTGTTTTTTTCAGGTACAATAGAAGATGTAATACTTTGGGACATCATTATTCCACCACACATACCCACACAGTGTAGAGATGTGAAAACACCAATGGTAAATAGAGCAATGTAACTAACTTTACTACTTAAAGCAGAAGACATATCAAATACGCCAGTACCTTTGCCAAGGCGTATCATAAGTAAAGCTATAAGGACTATTCCCATAATGGGTAAAAGTTCTGAGTTACTCTTTTTTTTATCACTAGTAACTTTGTAGCCGGATTTTTCAATGGTAGAAACTATGGTAGAATAGGATACTTTCTCAGCATCATATTCTACATGGACAGTTCCCTTAGAATAGTTTGCTTTTACAATTGTAACTCCTGAAAGCTTTTTTAAATGTCTTATTATAGTATTCTCACAGGAAGTACATACCATATTATCAATATTTAGAGTTATGGATTTATTAGACAAAATTATCACCTCATACATAATTTTAAGATAGTAGCTAAAGTATATATTTAAGTTGTGTAGATTTTATGGAGGAATTCTACATAGAATCTTCATAATGATTTATTATAATTAGGAAGTATATTATAATAATTTTTAAAATAATGGAGGAGTATAGATGCAAGTAGATATACTTATTGTAGAAGATGAAGTTAAGATTTTAGAAGTTTTGGAAGCATATCTAAAGAATGCTGGTTATGGTGTTATAACAGCAATTAATGGACGTGAAGCAATAGATAAATATAAACAATACAATCCTAAATTGATAATCCTAGATCTAATGTTACCAGATATATCAGGAGAAAAAATTTGTGAAATCATAAGAAAGGAATCAGAGGTGCCTATAATAATGTTGACAGCCAAGGTAGAGGAAGAAAGCATCTTGAAGTGTTTTTCTCTAGGTACTGATGATTATATTACTAAACCATTTAGCCCTAAGCAGGTAGTGGCTAGAGTAAATGCTGTGCTAAAAAGAGCCTCGAATTATAAACAAGATAATATTCTAAGCTTTAATAAGGGAAACTTAGTTATAAACTTAGATACTTATGAGGTGAGACAAGGTAATAATTTAATAGAATTAACTCCTTCAGAGTTCAAGATACTTTTAACTTTATGTGAAAGTCCAAAGAAAGTATTTACTAGAGGAGAACTCCTTGATCGAGCTCTAGGGGATGATAGCGATGTTTATGATAGAATAATAGATTCTCATATAAAAAATTTAAGAAGTAAGATAGAGGATAATAGTAAAAATCCTAAATATGTATTAACAGTTCATGGCATTGGATATAAGTTTGGTGGTGAATAATTTAATGAAATTAAAACATAGACTTACTTTGATTTTTCTATTATTCTCTATGACAATTATTCTTTTGATTAGTTTTTCATCTCATATATTTATGAAGAAAAACTTTAATAGATATCTAGAGGATGCTATAGCAGGAAGAAAAAAAGTATTGATTAAAAATATAAGTAATACTTATAAAAATGGACAGTGGGATAATAAAAATATAGAAAGCATAGGACTTGAAGCTATAAATAATGGATTTATTATAAGTATTAAAGATATTTCAGATAATGTAATATGGAGTGCTAAAACTCATAATAGTAGTATGTGTGAAGCAATGATGGATAAGATGGGTTACAATATGAGTATTGTAAATCCAGGATATAAAGGTGATTATACTGAGGAAGTATATAATTTGAAAATAGATGACAAAGCTGCGGGAATTCTTGAAATAGGCTACTATGGTCCCTTTTATTACAATGATTCTGATGTGATTTTTTTAAAAACTTTAGATAATATATTAATTTTTGTGGGGATTTTTTCTTTATGCATTTCCATATTTATAGGTGTTTTAATTTCTACTTCTATAAGTAAGCCTATAGGAAGTGTAGTTAAAGCCACAAATTTTATAGCTACAGGGAAATATAAAAATAAAATTAAAGAGGAAAGCAATATAAAAGAAATTAAAGAGATGATTAGTTCAGTAAACACTTTAGCTAATAGTTTAGATGAAGAGGAAAAGATAAGAAAAATTTTGACTAAGGATATATCCCATGAACTTAGGACTCCATTAACTACCATGCAAGGACAACTGGAGGCATTAATAGATGGAATTTGGGAACCAACCGAAGAAAGGCTACAAAGTATTCATGAGGAAGTACAAAGATTAAGTAGGTTAGTTGGTTCTTTAGAACATCTCTCTAGATACGAAAGTGAAGATTTAATTTTAAATAAAAGTGAAGTAAATATAAAGAATCTAATGGAAATGATTCTAATTAATTTTGAAAAGCAACTTCATGATAAAAATATAAGTGTGAACAATAAATCAGAAAATTTTATTATAAATATAGATAGAGATAAAATTACTCAAGCATTAGTAAATATTATTTCAAATGGAATAAAGTATACTGAATTTGGGGGAATAATTAAAATTACATGCCATAAAGAAAGGAATATAACGATAATACACATAAAGGATAGTGGCATAGGAATTTCCAAAGAACATTTACCTTATATTTTTCAGCGTTTTTATAGAGCTGATGAATCAAGAACTAGAGCTACGGGAGGAGCTGGCATAGGTCTCACCATATCTAAGGCAATAATAGAAGCTCATGAAGGAAATATAAAAGTTAAAAGTGAAGTTAACAAAGGAACGGAATTTATTATAGAAATACCTAAGGTATAATAAATTTTAAAATGACTGTATAAAATATTAACATTAAGTTAATTTTAATACAGTCATTTTAATAATATTTATTGTGAGAGTTTAATTCTTGATACCATAGGAATTAGATACTGGACAATAAAATATAGGTAATTTAGGTGGAGAATAAGTAAACAGATAAAATATGAATGTAGCACCAACTAACATAATAATGGCTATTTTATTCATGATTGGTGGAAATTCAGGTAATAACATCAAGTTGTAACTTACTAATAGTCCTATTATAATACTAATTTCAAAGATAATTAAATCCTTTATAAGGGAGTGAGAGTCATTTTTTTTAAGAGTCCCATAGTAAAGAATTAACATTGAAATTGTGGTTACAATGGCGCTTAGAGTCTTTGCAAAGAGAAAATTATTTGCGTATTCACCCACAAAAAAATATTCTATAATAGCAAAGATTAGAGGGGACCAAAAGGTAAGTTTACAGTGTTCCCAAATACTTTCATTAACAGCAAAAATTCCAGAGGTAAAGGATAGCTTATTTGTTGCTTCATAGCCAAAATGTATTAATGTTCCTATTAGGAAAATCATAATTGCACCAATGCATTCCCACATAAATAGCGTGGATTTCATAAAATATCTCTCCTTAATTATTAATTTTAAAAATAAATTTGTAACATATTAATGTATATGAAGTATTAATGAATAATATATTAAATAAATTATAATAATAAATTGTAAGTAAAAATTTTTATTAGTGCTTATATGGAGGAAAAGTGGTAAAATATAAGCATATGTTATAAATGGAAAGGGTAGGTGGATTAAAATGACATATGATAAAATTAAATTACCTTATGAATACAATGGGTTAGAGCCACATATTGATGCTTTAACAGTAGAAACTCACTACGGCAAACATTTACAAACATACGTAAATAATCTTAACAAATTGCTTGAAGGACATGAAGCTCTTACTGAAGGTAAAACTTTAGAACAATTGTTAGAGAATTTAGATAGTATTCCAAATGAAATTCGTCAAGGAGTTATTAATCAAGGTGGAGGGGTGGCAAACCACAACTTTTACTTTAGTATTTTAACACCAGGTGGAAAAGGTGAACCAAAGGGAGAATTACTTGAAAAAATCAATAAAGCCTTTGGAAGCGTTGCTAATATGAAAGAAGCTGTTTCTAAAGCTGCTATTGGACAATTTGGTTCAGGCTATGGATGGCTAGTTTTAAATGGTGATGGTGAGCTAGAAGTTATGGCTACCTTAAATCAAGAATCTCCTTTAAGTAAAGGTAAAAAACCACTTGTAACAATCGACGTTTGGGAACATGCTTATTATTTAAAATATAAGAATGTAAGACCAGATTACGTTAATAGTATTTGGAACTTATTTAACTGGGATAAGATTCAAGAAGTATATGAAAGCTATAAATAATTTAGTTTAACATTGTATAACCAAGGCTTAAAGCCTTGGTTATTTTAATATAAAGAGGTGTAAACTAATTATAATATAGCAGTTAAATATATTTATAAAATCTTTATGTTTTATTTATGATATTTTTAATATGTATCTATTGTGTATAACACGATACTATGATAATATAAGAGTGTAAGGGTACTATGTAAAACGTAGTACCAAATTTAAAAGGGACTACTATGTTTTACATAGTTAAGTTGCTAAAGTTTTAGAAGGGTTGTGTAATACACAGTAACTTCTATATTTTTTAAGATACTATTGTGTTTTACATAGTATAAGGATAGTTAAAATATATACAAAGAAAAGTATGTTATTAAAACTTAATAAAGGAGGTTTAGATATGAGTACACAACTCAGAAAGGGTGTAATTGAAATCTGTGTTCTCACACTTATAAATGACAGAGATATGTATGGGTATGAAATTGTAGAAAATATTTCAAGAGTTATGTCAGTAAAGGAAAGCACTATATATCCATTATTACGAAGACTTACTACAGAAGGAAATTTTGAAACCTATATGGTGAAGTCAGAAGGTGGCCCAGATAGAAAATACTATAGGATTACAGACTATGGAAAAGGTAATTTAAGTACTTTAGTTAAAGAATGGGATGAGTTTGTAAGGGATGTAAATTTAATATTAGGATGTTATAGGAAGGAGAATAAGAATAATGACTAAAAATGATTTTTTAGATATACTTAGAGATTACTTAAAGGGAGCTTTTAGTGAACTTGAGATAAATGATATATTAAGGGACTATGAAGAATTTTTCTTAAATGGAGAATTGCAAGGAAAGAGTGATGAGGAGATTATAAAAACATTAGGTTCTCCTAAGAGCATTGCAAAAGAATTAACTGAAGAGATGAAGGGACAAGGCAAATCTAAAAGTAGTAGCAATAGTGAACTTAAAGATAAAGTTTCTAAGGACGCTAAAAATATTTGGAAAAACGTAAAGAGACAAGGAAAAAAGGCAGGTAATAAGACTAAGGAATTTTTAGATTCCAATTCAGTAATTAACGGAAAGATATCTTCTGCTGGAGTAAAATTAATAATAGTTGTTATAAGTATTTTATTATTTTTCCCAGCTTTAACAATAGTTATGTCTATGATAGCCAGTGGTTTAGGACTTGTTGGAATGTCAATTGCAAACTTTATAGGTTATCTAGGAGCTGCCTTCCTGTGTGGAATTGATATATCTATGGGAGTGTTTGGATTCTTTGCTTGTATATCATGGACTGGATTTATTATTTTATGTTGGATCTTGTACTGTCTAGTATATAAAGGATTAAAATACCTAGTAGTTCAGTATATATCTTGGGTTAAAACTAGAAATATGTATGTAAGAGTTAAAAATCAACAAGAAAATGCTGAAGGTAATGAGAAGAATACTGAAAGTGCCACTGAAAAAAATGAAGAGGTAGAAGAAATTTCTGTAGAAGATAAGGCTTACGAAGAAAAGCCTATATTTACAGAAGTTATAGATGTAGATTATAAAGAAGAAAATAAAGATGATAAGGAGGAAAAAATTAATGAATAGATGGAAAAAATCTCTTATTGTGGCCGGAGTGTTTCTTGCAGTAGGAATTACAGGGTCTATTATAAGTGGAGCATATATGATGCCTAAAATTGCAAATGAAGTTTATAGAGTTCAAAGAGAAATAATAAATGCAACTCCTTCGGAAAGAGAAGTATTCGTAACAGATAAACAAGTTGATGTTGTTGATATTTCATCCTTAGAAAATAAAGGGTATAATGTAGAAATTAAATCTTCATCAGATAAAAATACAAGGGTTAAGGTACTAGAATATATAGAAAATGATATGAAGGTACAAACTTCCTATGATGCCAATACAAAGGGGCTTAAAGTTGTAGGAGACAGAACTATGTATAATTTTTTTGAAGCAAAGAATATAAGGGGATTTTTTGAAAAATCTTATGATGCAATTATTTACACACTTATGGAAGAAAAAAATAATAATGCTCAAATTGTTATAGAAGTTCCAGTGGGAGTAGACATTAATTTTAATAGTAATTATTATACAAACCTAACAATAAAGGATAGTAAAGTTTTGAAAGATATATTGAATTTTACAAGTCCTAGAGGGGGATATGTAAATTTACCACATAATAATACTCTTAAAAATATTAATATTAAAACTAGCAATTATCTAGAAATAGACTTAAGGGAATTTATAAATGCTGAAAATGTTAAAATAGATTGTAATAATGCTAGGGTATATTCAGGAGGTACTTATAAGGATTATGGAGAAGGAAAAGTGCTACCTAATAATGTTACCATCAATGCTAATTATATAAACATAGAATCCTACATGCCAATAGGCAAAAATGTTATACTAGTTGGAAGGGATGTAGAGTATACCACTGATTTTGACAATTATGCTATTAAGGTTAATTTAAAAGATAATCATGGAGGAAGAGTATACTTTGATGGAGCTGATCTAGGTGATGAAGAAAATTTTAATACAGTAAATTCAAATAGTAGTTATGAAGGGTATATAGGAAGAGGAAAAAAGAAGGATTTTCAATTAAGTGTATCTGGATATGATATATGTGAATTTGAACATTCATCTACTACTGATTTAGAAATGGAGTTATATAATTAACTTTTAGAATTGGAAGAGTGTAGTTAAATTTGTTTAATAACAATTTAGCTACACTCTTTCTTATATGACTAAAATGTAAGAAAACTATTAATTGTGTAAGGTAAGGTTTATGGTGAAAAAATAGTTAAATACATATAATGATATTTGTAAAGAGAAGTTCAGTGATTAATATAACCTTAATCTAAATACTATTGAGGCTAAGAGTTAAATTATTGTAACTATAAAATTTTAATGTAGATTAAAGAGGAGAATTATGTATGGAGATTTTAAGAGTTGAAAACTTAAAGAAGTATTATGGAGAAGGAAATAGTCAGGTTCGTGCTTTAGATGATATTAGCTTTAGCATTGATAAAGGACAATTTGTAGCTATAGTAGGAGCTTCAGGTTCTGGAAAGTCTACATTACTTCATTTAATTGGAGGATTAGATATACCTACTAGTGGAAAAGTATTTATAAATGATATAGACATATACAAGCAAAATGAAACTGGTCTTAGTATCTTTAGAAGAAGAAATATAGGATTTATATTTCAATTCTTTAATTTAATGCCTATTCTCGATGTAGAAGAAAATATATCTTTACCTGCCCTTCTTGATAGTGAGAAGGTAGATAAAAAATATTTAGATGAAATTATATCTATGATCGGTCTTGAGGATAGAAGAAAACATATTCCATCAGAGCTTTCAGGAGGGCAGCAACAAAGAGTATCAATAGCAAGAGCACTTATAAATAAGCCATCTATAATTCTTGCAGATGAGCCAACGGGTAATTTGGATAGTAAGAATTCTAAGGAAGTTATAGAGCTTTTAAAGGTTACCGCTAGAAAGTATAATCAAACTCTAATACTTATAACTCACGATAGGAATGTGGCTGAACAAGCAGATAGAGTTATAACTTTAAGTGATGGAAAAATTGAAAGTGATAAAACTATGGCATAGGGGGAAGAAACATTGATTAATAGTTATAAAGCTTTAAGTGGAAAATACTTAAAGGATAATAAAAAAAGGACAATATTAACTATAATAGGAATAATATTGTCAGTAGCACTTATAACATCAATATGTACTTTTATATTAACAGTGCAGAATTCTATGATTGAAAATTCAAAGAAAAGTATAGGGGCATTTCATGTTGCTATAACTAATGTATCTGAAGATGAAATAAATAAGATTCAAACTAATATAAATGTTAATAGTTTAGGGATTATGATTAGTAAAAACGCTGTTCCATTTATAAAGGATAAAAACATTGAACTTAACTATTTAAATGAAGCTGCATTTAAACTTATGAATATAAATTTGGAAGAAGGCCAATTACCTAGGAGTAATAATGAAGTTGTTATTGAAAGATGGATTCTTAGATATTTTGATGAAGAAGTTAAAGTAGGCGATATAATTAAAATACAAGATGGAGATGGAGATGAAAAAGATTATACCTTATCTGGAATAGCTAAAGATGATTGGCAAAATCAAAGTGAAGGAATATCAAAGGCATATTTAATAAAGAATGATAGTAATGTGAAAGAAGATTCCATAGTATTAGTTGAAATTAAGGATGAAGCTGATAAACAAGAAGTGATTAAGGAAGTATCTAATCTTGTTAGTAGTAAAAGTGAAGTAGTACAAAATAAAGATTTACTAAGACTTATAGGGGAATCTAGTAATGCTGATATGAATAAATCTCTATTTATGATAGTTTTCATTGTTATAGGAATTGTTGTTTTGGCTACAGTAGTGGTTATTTATAATGCTTTCCATATTAGCATAGCAGAAAGAATGAAGCAGTTTGGATTGTTAAGAGCTATTGGAACTACTAAAAAACAAATTATGAATTTAGTAATTAGAGAAGCATCTATTATGATATTTATAGGTATTCCTCTTGGAGTATTCTTTGGAATAGTGGCTGTATATTGTATTGCATTTACCTTTAATAAGATGTCAGGATTGGGTGAGTTTTCAAACCTTAAAGTAGTAACATCACCATTTGTACTATTATTAAGTAGTGGTATAGGAGCAGCAACTATATATGTTTCAGCTTATCTACCAGCTAGAAGTGCCGGTAAGATTTCGCCATTAATAGCTATAAGTAGTCAATCTTTAATTAAGAAAGAAAAGAGAAATAGGAGTGATAAATTTTTAGGAAAATTATTCAAAATAGATACAGCCATGGCTCTAAAAAATGTTAAGAGAAATAAAAGAAGATTTTATATCACTGTATTATCTATGGCTATAAGTGTAACCCTATTTGTAGCTTTTATGAGCTTTGCTAAGTTCTCAGATAATTTTTCTGAGAAGGTTACTGAAGATAATGACATTGCATTTACCATTTGTGATAATGGTACTACTGAAAAACTAGATGCTATAAATAATAAATTAATTGAAGAAGTAAGAAATATTTCAGGGGTAAGTGAAGTCTATAAACATTATAATTTCATATTAACTCAAGGATTTGTTGAGGATTCTGCTATACCTAAAGAAGTAAGACAGTGGGCAGCAGAAAATAGGGATGAAGATTTATTCAAGAGTAAAGTTGATGGAAAAAACAAATCGAAAATTAGTGTTGTATTTCAAGCCTATGAAGATAATAAGTTAAATGTGGCTAAGAAATATATTAAGGAAGGAAGCATTGATAATCTTAAGGATGGAGAAGTAATTATAGTTAGAGAAACAACATTCTTTGGAGATAAGAGAAGTCTTATTGCACCCATGGCTAAACTTAAAGTGGGAGATGAGATACTAATTAGTGATGTGGAATATTCAGATGGACAAGAGAACTTTAATAGTAAGGAGCTTAAGAAGGTTAAAGTAGCAGCAATTATGGATGTTCAGCCTTTTAGTGATTTAGATTATCAAGGAGTATTAAACGTTATAGGAAGTAAGAATACTGTTAAGAATATAATAGAAGGCAATCAGCAGCAGATGAAAAATTTTAAAGTTACAGATGTGGGAATAAAGATTAAGAATGAAAGTTATTTAGATAAAATAGATAAATCGCTAAAAAAGATAGAAAATACAAATGCAGGAATTGGCTATTATAATAAAATAGAATCTGCTAAAAGTGAAAAGGCGTATAAATTGCAAATGAGTATATTGCTTATGGGATTTATAATAGTAATAACGTTAATAAGTGCAGTAAACATTGTAAATACGGTAACTACAAATATTCTTCTTAGAAATAAGGAAATAGCAGCTTTAAAAGCTATAGGGATGACAAGGAAACAAGTGAGAAAAATGATAACCTTTGAAGGTGTATTATTTGGACTATATGGAGGAATTATTGGTTCAGTAGCAGGTACTATACTAGCATATATACTATATAATCCTATGTCAAATATTAGGGATTTCAAATTCACATTACCATGGAATAGTATTATTATTTCTATTGTAGCTGTAATTATTATGGGATATGTTTCGGCATTAATACCTCTTAGAAGATTGAGTAATCAAAATATTATTGATAGTATAAGAGGCGAGTAAATAATATAGACCTATTATTAAATAAAACAGTTATTCTAAAATAAGAATAAGAAATAGATAAAACAAAAATCCAAGGAAATATTCTTTGGATTTTTGTTTTAATATAATTATAATCTAGGATTTTTAAAATTCCTATAATGTTATATGATTTTAATGATAAAATTAAGGTATAAATGCAAGTTATAAAATAGTGTTAATAAATAATTTGAAAATTTGTTTATGGAGGAGGTTATGTAATGAATAGAATTTTATTAGTTGAAGATGATGAGGCATTGGCTTTAGGAGTAGAATATACCCTTCAAGAAGAAGGGTATCAGGTTTTTAGAGTGGGTTCTATAGAGAATGGAAAAGAAAAATTTAATAATGAGGAGTTCGATTTAATACTTCTAGATATAAATTTACCTGATGGAAGTGGCTATGACTTTTGTAAATACGTGAAAGAAAAGAAGGACACACCTATAATATTTTTAACTGCTTTAGATGAAGAAGTAAATATAATTTTGGGATTAGATATAGGTGGTGATGACTATATAACAAAACCTTTTAGGGTAAAGGAGTTATTATCAAGAATCCGTGTAGTTTTAAGAAGAGTTGGCAAAGGTGATAATAATATAACAACTTTAAGATCTGGGGATATAATTATTAATACATCTAGTGCAGAAGTATCGAAAGGTAATGAAAAGATATCATTAACGGCAAAGGAATATAGGCTTCTTTTAGCATTTCTACAGAGTCCAGAAATATTACTTAGCAAGGATCATATATTAAAGGAATTATTTGGTGAAGAAGGAGCATATGTAGAGGAAAATACTCTTTCAGTCTATATAAAAAGACTTAGAGAAAAAATAGAAGATAATCCTAGTAAGCCAGAATATGTTATAACGAAAAGAGGACTAGGCTATATGTGGATAAAAGAAGTTGTTAATGGAAAGTAGGAGAAATTAATGAAAGAGCTTATAAATCCAGAATTAAAAAAGAGTTCCATAGTATTATTATTTATAGTTATAATATTTGTATTTATTGTTAATATATCGATTAATTTTTATTTTAATAACATAAAGAGTCAATATATAGATGGCAAGGCTGCAATGTTATCTACAATGGTAGAAAAATTCCCTAATCTTGAAGCGGATTTAGTAGAGGCAGCCTTTAAAGTGCCAACAAGGGAAGAGATAAAATTAGGAGAAAAAATTATAGATAATTATGGTTATAAAGACAATATAAATATAATGTATATAGATGGAATAAATGAAGCTTTTAAAAATAGTAAATTTATATTTATAATTATAGGTAGTACATTTGGAGGGTTACTAATATTATTAAATTATATTCAGTATAGAGGTATATATAGTCGAGTAAGAAATTTGACAAGAGCCTCAAAGGAAATACTAGAAGAAAACTATGATGTAAATCTTTATGAAGAGAAGGAAGGAGATTTTGCAAAACTTTCCTATGGATTTAAAAATATGAGACAAGTTTTACAAAGTCAGATGGTAGACTTAAAAAAAGAAAAGGAGTTTCTAGTAAATATATTATCAGACATATCTCATCAATTAAAAACACCGCTATCTGCCCTTATTATTTATAATGATATTTTAAGTAATAAGAAAATTAGTGAAGAAAATAGGGAAAAATTCTTACATAATAGTAAGACACAATTAAATCGTATGGATTGGCTTATAAAAAGTATATTGAAACTAGCGAAGGTAGATGCAAGAGCAATTGAATTTAACATGAAGGAAAATAGCATAGTTAATACTATTTATGAAGTTATAGACAATGTTGCAATGATGGCAGGAGAAAATAAAGTTAATATAGTGTTTGAAAGTAATATGTATGAAGAAACGTTAATAAGTAATAAAGAAGAGATTAACAAAAAAAATAAAAATAAGTTTATGTTTAATTATGATGAGAAATGGTTGGGGGAAGCGTTGCTTAATATAGTTAAGAATGGTGTAGAACATAGTTATAATGGTGAAATTCATATAGAGCTTGAAGAAAACCCTATAAATATAAAAATTGTAATAAGGGATAATGGTGTGGGAATTAGCGAAAAGGATCTTCCTAATATTTTTAAGAGATTTTATAAAGGGGGAAAATCTGAGTCTGTTGGAATTGGATTATCTCTTAGTAAATCAATTATTGAAGCCCAAGGAGGATATATAGAAGTTAAAAGTGAAGTGGACATAGGTACTGAGTTTAAAATTGTACTTATGAAAAGTATATAATATAAATTAAATAGATAGTAAAAAACATTGAAGAGTTTAATAGTTTAATCTATTTGTAATTTTATACTGAAAAATGATATAATGACCAAGGGAACATATTTTCATGTTTCTTATTTTACCTTAAATATAAGGCTAAATAGATAAAATTTTCTATTTAGCCTTTAAATGGTATTTGAGAGTAATATTCTTATATAAATTTTAAGATTGGGGATAAGGTGATGGAAATTTTATTGGTTATTGTAATTATATTGTTAATTATAAATATATATTTTACTTTAAAATTAAAGGATTCTAGAAGCAGAATGCATAAGGGTAGCACAGGTGATATTGAGAGTTCAATTTTACGTATAGAACAAAGAGTAGCAGATATAGATAAAAGTGTTGATAAATTAGAAAAAGCCTTTAGAGATGAAATCTCTAGAAATAGGGAAGAATCTCGTAAAGGTGAAAAAGAAGCTAGAATTGAGTTGAATCTTCAAATACAGAGGTTAAGTGAAGCTATTTTAGGTAGAATGAGTGAAATAGCAAATTTTCAAAAGAATCAACTAGATACATATTCTAATACTATAGAAAAATCACTTAAATCCTTTGAAAATCAATTTTCTAAAAGTGTTAATGAGTTTAACGATCTTCAAAAGGAAAAATTTAATGATTTATCCAAAAAACAGGGTGAGTTACTTAAATCTACTGAGGATAAGTTAGAAAAAATGAGGGAAACTGTGGATGAAAAGTTACAAAGTACATTAGAGAAAAGATTAGGAGAATCCTTTAAGTTGGTAAGTGAAAGATTGGAAGTTGTGCATAAAGGACTAGGAGAAATGCAAACATTAGCTATGGGAGTAGGAGATTTAAAAAAAGTTCTTTCTAATGTTAAGACTAGAGGAACCTTAGGAGAAATTCAATTGGGAAGAATTTTAGATCAAATTCTTACTAAAGAACAGTACGATATAAATGTAGTAACTAAGAAGGGATCTAGAGATAATGTGGAATTTGCAATAAGACTTCCAGGTAAGGATAAAACCTCTGATGTAGTATACCTTCCTGTAGATTCAAAGTTTCCTTTGGATGTATACCATAATTTAGTGGATACCTATGATACAGGAGACCAAAGTTTAATAGAAGAAGGTTATAAAAAGTTAGAAACAGCCATAAAGAAATCAGCTAAGGATATTAGAGATAAATATATAGACCCACCTTACACCACTGATTTTGCAATTATGTTTTTACCAATAGAGGGTCTTTATGCAGAGGTAGTTAAAAGGACTAATTTGGTTGAAATTCTTCAAAGAGAATATAAGATAAATGTAACGGGCCCAACAACTTTAGCAGCACTTTTAAATAGTTTACAGATGGGGTTCAGGACTCTTGCAATTGAAAAAAGATCAAGTGAAGTTTGGAATGTACTTGGAGCAGTTAAAACAGAGTTTGGAAAATTTGAAGAGGTGCTTAAAGCTACACAGAAAAAATTAAATCAAGCAAGTACAGATTTAGATAAGCTTGTAGGTACAAGGACTAAGCAGATTAATAAAAAACTTATGAGTGTAGAAAGTTTGACAAATGATGTATCAGAGAAATATATAGATGTACTTCCTATAGATGAATAATTAAATATAAGTATATTCTAGACCATTTTTTCAAAATATATATTAAAGATATTTTAGAATTACATGTAGAGATGTACTTTATTACAGTTGAAAAATAAAAAATACAGAACAAATGAAGCCATATTTTAAACAAGGAGGTTTTTGAAGTATGGATATAATGGATGATGTGAAAGAGCGACTTTCAATCTTTAAAAATATATATGATATGATAAGAATAATTAATCCCAATAATAATAAAATTTTATCAACAGATATCAATACTATAAATACTGATACACACTGTTATGATTTATGGGATAGGGATGGCATATGTGAAAATTGTATTTCTAAAAAGGCATATGAAAGTAATGAAACTGTAGTAAAAATAGAGTATAACAAAAACGGGATTTTTCTAGTTATGGCTTCTCCTATAAATATTGGCAAGGAAACCTATATAGTTGAATTAGTGAAGGATATATCAAAAGGGGGAGCTATTATAGATAGGGAGAGGGAATATGCAGAATCTATTGAGAAGTTTTTGAAAAATATACAAGAAACTACCCTAATAGATGATCTTACAGGTGTATATAATAGAAGGTACATAAGAGAGCGATTAGAAGTTGATGTTGAGAAATCTATAAGGGAAAAAAAATCTATGTCTGTTATAATGGCAGATATAGATTATTTTAAGGAAATTAATGATACCTATGGTCATATAGTTGGAGATAATGTATTAAGGGACTTTACGAGAATTGCTTCAAAATATATTAGAAGTAATGGAAATGATTGGATTGGACGTTATGGTGGAGAAGAATTTTTAATAGTTTTAAATGACACGGATGAAGATAAAGCAGAAATTATTGCAGAAAGAATTAGGAAGAATTTAGAGGAAACAACCCTTGAACATAAAGGAAATAAGTTTAGTATAACATGTAGTTTCGGAGTATACGGATTTAGAGATTTACATATGAATACCGAAGATATAATACATAGAGCAGATATAAACCTTTATGAGGCTAAGGAAAAGGGAAGAAATACTACCGTTGTTAATAAAAATAGGTTAAGAAATTAATAAAATTATAAAAAGTTTATGATTATTATTTTATAGTACATAACAAAAAAAGATATGAATTTATTAAATAAAATGTTAATAAATCCATATCTTTTTATTGAAAGTTTTAAAAATTAAACTATACTAAGAGTGAATAAATTTCTCTATGTTATCGGTAAAGATACCATCACATCCAATTTTATCAAGGTGATTGGCTATAAATGGTTTATTTACGGTGTAGGTGAATACTTTTAAGTTATTATTATGAGCCAATTTGATTAAAGGCCCATTTACCAAATAAACATTAGGATTTAAAGAATAAGCACCTAGATTTTTAGCATAGGCAATTATATTATCAATTTTTCTATCAATTAGCACACCTAATTTTATATTTTTATCTATAGACTTACATATTTCAAGGGAAGTGTGATTAAAACTAGAAAGTAATACATGATTTTCAATACCATAGTTTTTTATTAAATCAATCACATCTTTTTCTATATTATTATAGTGAATAACATCAGTTTTAAGTTCTATATTTATAAGGACTTTACTAGGTTTAAGTAACTCTAAGACCTGGTATAAAGTTGGAATCTTGCATAACTTGCTATTTTCATAATTAATATTTCTAGATTTTAAGGAACTAATTTCTTCGAGGGTTAAGTCTTTTATAAGTCCTTTACCCTGAAAGGTTCTTGCAACATTTTCATCATGAATAACTACTAGTTTATTATCCTTTGTTTTATGAACATCTAGTTCAATTGCTTTTGCACCTGCAATAATAGCCTTATGAAAGGCAAGCAAAGTATTCTCAGGATAATTTTTGTTAGCACCTCTATGAGCAAAATAAATCATAATTTATACACCTCCGTATATAAATATATTACTACAGTTAAACAAAGGTGTTAATATGTGATAAAAGAATAATATATTAAAATATATTAAAAAAGTAATGGGGAATTTCCCCATTACTTAAGGATAGGTTATAAACCTAATTTATATGAGGGCTTTGAAATCCTTCTCTCTTAATAGAGTGCTTTTTAGCAGTTCTATTATGATTTTTTCCGGTCTCACTAGTAATTGGTGTTTGATAATTACATTTTTCCATTCTAGCTTGTTTGTTATCTGGTTGACTATCCTTTGTCATAAGAATTCCTCCTAAAAAAATAAATTTGAATATAATTTTAGTGTGGTTTATTTTGTGTATTTTATTATAGGAAATTAAAGGAGTGTAAAATAAATGAAAAGTAATAGAAATATTTTCAAGACAATTAGTAAATTAACAAAGGTTATAATGATCGTCGTAGTTATTTGCACATCAAATATTTTATTCTATGGATGTAGCTTTATAAGTAAAGAATCAAAGTATAATAATAAAATAGATATAGAAGATAAGTCTAATAAGGATTTGAAAAATAATAATAGGGTAGAAGAATTCGGTGAAGAGGAGCCTCAAGTTGACCCAATACAAGATGAAATAGATGCTATGTCATTAGAGGAAAAAGTAGGTCAGCTGTTTATTGTTGGATTTGATGGTTATGAAGTGGATGATAATATTATTAGTTTAATAAAAAATAAAAAAGTAGGAGGTATAATATTATTTAGTAAAAATATTAACACTGTAAGTGAAACAAAAAAATTAATAGAAAGTTTGAATGGGTTAAATAATGAAAACAAGGTTAAACTTTTTATGTCAGTGGATGAAGAAGGTGGAGTTGTAAGTAGAATTCCTAAAGAAATGGGACGTTTTGAATCTGCATGGGATGTAGGAGCTACTGGAGATTTAAATTATGCTTTTGAACATGGAAAAGCTATAGGTGAAACTATAAAGTCTTTAGGTTTTAATCTTGACTTCGCACCTGTGCTAGATGTGAATTCTAATCCTAATAATCCAGTTATAGGTAATAGAGCATTTTCAGATGATCCTGAAATTGTTAAGAAAATGGGAATGGAAGTATATAAAGGTTTGAAGAGTGCAAGTGTTTTAGGAGTAGGAAAGCATTTCCCAGGACATGGGGATACAGATGTTGACTCTCATGTGGGGATGCCAGTTATAAATAAATCCCTTGATGAATTAAAAAATTTAGAGTTAATTCCATTTAAATATGCAATAGATAATGGTGTTAAAATGATAATGGTAGGTCATTTATACTTACCTCAATTGGATAAGGATTACGTAGCAAGTATATCTGAAAATATTGTCACAAAGCTTTTAAGGGAAGAGTTAGGATTTAATGGAGTAGTTGTTACAGATGATATGATTATGGAGGGAGTTAAAGGCAAGTATCCAACTAATGAATCAGCGGTTAAAGCTATAGAAGCAGGGAATGACATAATAATAGTATCATCAGGTATACATGATCAAAATAGTGCCATAGATGGAGTAGTAGAAGCTGTTAGAAATGGTATCATTACCGAAAAAAGAATTAATGAGAGTGTTTATAGAATTTTAAAACTAAAAAATACAATTTCTAGACATTGAATTACTTATATAATTGTGATATAAGTAATTATGGGCAGTATAGGAATAACTGCACCTATAATTTGATTATATCTTTAAATTAGAATATATAGATTTTAAAATAATATTCTAATTTGTATATAGCTTTTATTCTCTAGGGAAAACAGCTATAAAGGAAAAGTTTTACGGACAGCTCATATCTTTTAGAATGAGACTTAGATAACAAATTACTTCACATGATTTTTAGTTTTAAATTTTAGTTAATATTTATGTATTGTTTTAATATTAACTTAGAAAACAGATAAAGTGAGGAGTGATTGTTATAAAATTTGGATTCATTGGAGCCGGGAAGGTTGGTTTTTCGCTAGGGAAATACTTTAAAGAGAATGGTATCTTACTTATTGGATATTATAGTAGGAATCATAGCTCAGCTAAGGAAGCCGCAGAATTTACTGGCACAAAATCTTTCATAAACTTAAAGGAGCTAATGAAAGAAAGTGATGTGATTTTTGTTACTACCCCAGATGGAGAAATTCAGGGGGTTTGGAATGAGCTTAAAGAGTTGTCTATAAATAATAAATTAATATGCCACTGTAGTGGTTTGTTATCTTCGGAAATCTTTTCAGATATAAGTAGGTTTGGTGCTTACCCATATTCTATACATCCTATGTTTGCCATATCAGACAAATATAATTCCTATAAAAATTTAAAAAAAGCCTTTATAACTATTGAAGGACATGAAAAATATATTGATGAATTAGCTGGAAAATTTCGTTCTCTAGGTAATTCAGTAAAAATTATTGAAAAAGAAAGTAAGAGTTTATATCACTTAGCATCAGTTATTAGCAGTAACTTGGTTCTAGGGCTTATTAACAATGGTATAAATTATCTTAAACAGTGTGGCTTTAGTGAAGATTTAGCCATTGAAGCCCTATATCCTCTTATAACCAATAATGTAGAGAATATAAAATCTTTAGGAACGATAAAAAGCCTTACAGGACCATTGGAAAGAGGGGATTTATCTACCATGAAGGCTCATATAGCTTGTTTAAGTGAGGAAGATAAAGTTTTATATAGGACGTTAAATAATAATTTGTTAAAGGTGGCAAAGAAAAAAAATAAAAATAGAGATTATAGTGACATTGAAGAATTTCTAGGAGAGGAAAAATAAAATGAAAAATACGGCTATAACGTTTAGAGAAGCAAAGGCAAAGGGTGAAAAAATAACTATGCTTACTGCCTATGACTATTCCATGGCTAAGATTATTGATAGTTCAGGAATTAATGGTATTTTAGTTGGAGATTCAGTAGGGATGGTATGCCTTGGTTATAAGGATACAATTTCAGTAACTATGGAGGACATGATTCATCATACAAGGGCTGTAGCAAGAGGAACAGAAAATGCTTTAGTAGTTGCAGATATGCCATTTATGTCCTATCAAACTTCTGTTTATGATGCTATTTTTAACGCGGGACGCCTTATGAAAGAGGGACGTGCTCAATGCGTAAAACTAGAAGGTGGAGTAGACATGTGCGACAGAATTGAAGCTATAACTAAAGCATCTATTCCTGTAATGGCACATATAGGATTAACCCCTCAATCAGTAAATTCCTTAGGGGGATTTAAGGTGCAGGGAAAAAGTGAAGAAGCGGCTAAAGAACTTATTGAAGCAGCAAAAGCAGTAGAAAAAGCTGGTGCATTTTCAGTGGTCTTAGAGTGTGTTCCTGCTAAGTTATCAGAGATAATTAGCAAAGAAATATCAATTCCAACAATAGGTATTGGTGCAGGAGCTAGTTGCGATGGGCAAATTCTTGTATATCAAGATATGTTAGGAATGTTTAATAATTTTACACCTAAGTTTGTTAAGAAATATGCGGATTTAGGAGCTACAATGACAGAAGCTTTTAAAGCCTATATTGAAGAGGTGAATAAGGGAGTTTTTCCAGCACTAGAGCATGGATTTAAAATAAGTGAAGAGGTTATATCTAAACTATATTGAAAATAAATTTAGTGCCGAGTAAATTAATAAAATTAAACTAAAAAGAAGGTAAAATTATGGAAATATTAAATGATATAATAAAAGCAAGAGAAGTAGTTAAAGGGTGGAGGGCTCAAGGTTTAAAAGTAGGATTAGTGCCAACTATGGGTTATTTACATGAAGGTCATAAAAGTTTGATTAAAAAGGCTGTAGCAGAAAATGATAGGGTAGTAGTTAGTGTTTTTGTAAACCCAACTCAATTTGGACCTAATGAAGATTTAGATAAATATCCTAGAGATTTAGAAAGGGATTCAAAACTTTGTCAAAATGCTGGAGCAAGTTTAATATTCTATCCAGAAAGTGAAGATATGTATTATAAAGATGCTTCAACTTTTGTAGAGGTAGGTGGTTTGACTACTGGACTTTGTGGAAGTAGTAGACCAACTCACTTTAGAGGAGTTTGTACTGTAGTTTCTAAGTTATTTAATATTATACCTGCCCATAGAGCATATTTTGGAGAAAAGGATGCTCAACAATTAGCAGTTATAAAAAGAATGGTAAGAGATCTGAATTTTGATATAGAAGTAGTAGGATGTCCAATTATTAGAGAAACTGATGGACTTGCTAAGAGTTCAAGAAATATATATCTATCTCCAGAAGAAAGAAAGGCTGCATTAGTGCTTAATAAATCTCTTTCTATGGCTAAAAAACTATTAGAGGATGGAGAAAGAAATGCAGATAATATTAAAAAGCTAATTAGAGAAAATATAGAAAAAGAAGATTTAGCTAAAATAGATTATATAGAAGTGGTAAGCAGCGAAAGTTTAGAGACTATAGAAGAGATTAAGGAGGATGTCCTAGTAGCATTGGCAGTATACTTTAAAAAGGCAAGATTAATTGATAACCTTACTTATCACATATAATTAGGAGGAAAAACAATGACAATAACGATGTTAAAGGGAAAAATACACAGAGCTACTGTAGTCCAAGCTGAGCTTGATTATGTAGGGAGTATTACATTGGATGAAGATTTACTTGATGCAGCGGGAATTCTAGAATATGAAAAGGTTCAAATTGTAGATATTAACAATGGAAGTAGATTTGAAACTTATACTATAGCAGGAAAAAGAGGTAGTGGTCTTATATGCCTTAATGGAGCAGCAGCTAGATGTGTTCAAGTAGGAGATAAGGTTATAATTATGAGTTATTGTGAAATGAATGGAGAAGAAGCCAAAGAACATAAGCCAACGGTGGTTTTTGTGGATGATAGCAATAAAATAAAAGAAATTGCACATTATGAAAAACATGGTGAGCTTAAGTAGATATAAACATATATAATTTCATATTTATTAGGAATGTAGAAAGCTCATAAATCAAAATTAACTATTTATGAGCTTTTTCCACTTATTTACTTTATAAATTTGAAAAATTAAAAATAAGGAATTTAATATATTGTAATTATAAATATATTAATGAATAATATATTTATATGGGTATAAAAGGAGAGGGTATTATATGAATATTTATGAACCACATAAGTCTTCTATAGGAAATATAGATGGTAATGTTATGGCGCTGATTGCTTACGGTGCAGCAATAGTAGTAATTTTTATTCCAGGAATAAAGATTATAGCATGGCTTGCTCCTATTGTGATTTATATTTTAGAAAAGGATAGCAGTTTTGTGAAGTTTCATGCTATGCAAGCTTTTTTAATAAATATTGTAGGTATTATATTTAGTTCTATTATATTTATAATTATAGGTGGTAGTATAGGATTAATGTTTTTTAGACCTCTGGCATATGGAGCACTAGGTACTATATTACTATCAGCAATAATGACAGGTATAGTTGCTATAATTATAACTATATTTGAAATTATTTCAATGGTAAAGTGTTATGAATATAAAGAGTATGAAATTCCTATTATAGGGTTAATGGCTAGAAAAATAGCATATAAAAAATATTGATATGGCAGAATTTTTGAAATTCTTAGATTAATGATGATATTAAAAGGATTTTTAAGGATTATACTTAGATATACGAAATAAGATGAGATAATGATGAAAAGAAGGCTTTTTTAATTTATGTATTTATAGTAAAATAAAGGTATTAACCATTAAAAGAATAGGAGGATGATTATTATGAAAGTTATAGATGAAAATAATTTTGAAAATGAAGCAGGCAAAGGTTTAGTTTTAGTGGATTTCTTTGCTACTTGGTGTGGACCATGCCAAAGATTAACTCCAGTATTAGAAGATATTCAAGGAGATTTTGACGGTAAAATTAAATTTTTAAAGTCAAATATTGATGAAAGTAGATCGCTTGCTAAAAAATTCTCTGTTATGAGTGTACCAACTATGGTAGTACTTAAAGATGGAATTCCTATAGACAGAATGGTAGGGTATATGCATCCAGAAGACATTAAAGCTAAACTTCAAACTCATCTTTAAAAATAACAAATAAAAGGGGCTTTCGCAAA
>NZ_DLNT01000013.1:139177-141206 GCF_002477055.1 Clostridium sp. UBA7503 | reverse complement strand
TGTCTTTTAAAATTCTAGAATTAATATATATTAATTATGAAAAATTATTAATATAATTTTAAATAATAAAAATTTTAAATTAACCTTGTTATTTGGAAATAAATTTGTTGAACATTGATTTTCTATATGATATAATACACAAGGTAAGAAAATACACACACTACTGAATTTATTAAAAGGTGCTTTAAGGAGTATTTAATAAAAATGATGGTAGTGGAGGAAAAAACCAGGAGGTATATTAAAATGGCAGTTATTTCAATGAAACAATTATTAGAAGCAGGTGTTCATTTTGGACATCAAACAAGAAGATGGAACCCTAAAATGGCTCCATACATCTTCACTGAGAGAAATGGTATCTATATCATTGACTTACAAAAAACAGTTAAGAAAATTGATGAAGCATATGATTTCATAAAATCAGTATCAGAAGAAGGAAAAGATATATTATTTGTTGGAACTAAAAAGCAAGCTCAAGAAGCTATCCAAGAAGAAGCTATCAGATCAAGCATGCATTTTGTAAACAACAGATGGTTAGGTGGAATGTTAACTAACTTCAGAACTATTAAAACAAGAATAGGTAGACTTGAAGCATTAGATAAAATGGAAGAAGATGGAACCTTTGATGTTCTTCCTAAAAAAGAAGTTATTCAACTTAAAAATGAAAGAGAAAAACTAGAAAAGAACCTTGGCGGAATTAGAAACATGGATGCTAAGAATATTGGAGCTTTATTTATAGTTGATCCAAGAAAAGAAAAAAATGCTATACTTGAAGCTAAAACATTAGGAATTCCTGTAATAGCAATAGTTGATACAAACTGTGATCCAGATGATGTTGACTATGTAATCCCAGGAAATGATGATGCTATAAGAGCAGTTAAATTAATAACTGAAAGATTAGCAGATGCTATAATTGAAGCAAGACAAGGTGAAGAAATAGCTGAATAATATAGCAGCGTTCTAAGTAAATTTCAAACAGCCTCATCTATGGTTGTAAAACATATGAAATTTTAAAGGTAGATGAGAGAGAAATCTTTCATTTACCTTTTTGTTAGGAAATTAAAGGAGGAATAAAGATGATAACAGCAGCAATGGTAAAAGAGTTAAGAGAAAGAACTGGATCAGGAATGATGGATTGTAAAAAAGCTCTTAGCGAAACAAATGGAGATATGGAAAAAGCAGTAGAAGTTTTAAGAGAAAAAGGATTAGCAGCAGCAACTAAAAAAGCTGGAAGAATAGCAGCTGAAGGTATAGTTACTACTTATATATCAGAAGATATGAAAATAGGTTCTGTAGTAGAAGTTAACTGTGAAACTGACTTCGTTGCAGCAAACGATGACTTTAAAGCATTAGCAGCAAATGTAGCTAAAATGGCAGCAACTACTAATGTAACTACGGTAGAAGGATTATTAGCGGAAAAATATGCTGGAGATGATAGCATAATTCTTCAAGATGCTGTTACAGCTCTAATTGCAAAATTAGGTGAAAATATGTCTGTTAGAAGATTTGAAAAGTTTGTAGTTGACAATGGAATAATTCAAAGTTATATTCATGGAAATGGGAAAATAGGGGTTTTAGTTCAATTAGCTTGTGAAAAGCAAGATGAAGTATTAAAAACAGTTGCTAAAGATGTAGCAATGCAAGTAGCAGCAGCTAACCCATTATTCTTAAACAAAGATCAAGTAGATAATGAATCTTTAGAAAAAGAAAAAGAAATTTACAGAGTTCAAGCTCTTAACGAAGGAAAACCAGAAAACATAGTTGAGAAAATGGTTATGGGAAGAATAAGCAAATACTACAAAGAAGTTTGCTTAGTAGATCAAGTATGGGTTAAAAATGGAGATTACACTATAAGCAAGTATCTTCAAGAAGAAGGAAAGAAACTTGGAGCAACTATGGAAATTGTTAAATTTGCAAGATTTGAAAGAGGCGAAGGAATAGAAAAGAAAGAAGAAAACTTTGCTGAAGAAGTTCAAAGACAAATGCAAGGAAAATAATACAAGATAATATTAAAGAGAACCTAGGTTCTCTT
>NZ_DLNT01000013.1:11747-139075 GCF_002477055.1 Clostridium sp. UBA7503 | reverse complement strand
AAAAATATGGTGTAAATATATTGAGTTGGAGGTATAATATATATATGGAAACTGCGAAATATAAAAGAGTCATGCTTAAACTTTCAGGAGAGGCATTAGCGTCAGAGAAGGGGTACGGCATTGATTTTGATACAGCGAACACTATTGCTTTACAAATTAAGAAGTTAGTTGAAATGGGTGTTGAAGTAGGTGCAGTTGTTGGTGGCGGCAACATATGGAGAGGTAGAAGTGGTGAAGGCATGGATAGAACTACCGCGGACTATATGGGTATGCTTGCTACATGTATAAATGCTTTAGCATTACAAGACTCCTTGGAAGCTATAGGTGTTAATACGAGGGTTCAAACGGCTATTGAAATGAGAGAAATAGCAGAGCCTTACATTAGAAGAAGAGCAATGAGACATCTTGAAAAGGGAAGAGTTGTAATATTTGCAGCAGGAACAGGAAATCCATATTTCTCCACAGACACTACAGCAGCTTTAAGAGCAGCAGAAATAGAAGCTGAAGTTATTTTGCTTGCTAAAAAAGTTGATGGGGTATATGATAAAGATCCTCATAAACATGAGGGTGCAGTTAAGTTTAATAATTTATCTTATATTGAGGTATTAGAAAAAGGATTGCAGGTTATGGATTCGACTGCTACATCCCTATGTATGGATAATCAAATACCTATTCTAGTATTTGGTTTAGATGAGCCTCATAATATTATAAGAGCGGTAAAAGGTGAAAATATTGGTACTTTAGTATCATCTAATATATGTAAATAATTGATGGAGGTAATTTTATGGTAAAAGATATCATTAAAAATGCTGATGAGAAAATGAACAAAACTATTTTAAGCTTACAAAATGAGCTTGGAACATTAAAAGCTGGAAGAGCAAACCCTACAATGCTTGATAGAATATTAGTAGAAAGTTATGGAACAATGGTACCTCTTAACCAAGTGGGGAACATATCTGCTCCAGAGCCAAGAGTTCTTCTTATTCAACCATGGGACAAAAGTTGCATGAAGGATATAGAAAAAGCAATTTTAAAATCAGATTTAGGAATTAATCCTAGTAATGATGGTCAGGTTATTAGACTGATTGTTCCAGAATTAACTGAAGAGACTAGAAAAAATTTAGTTAAATCAGTTAAAAAATGTGGTGAAGATGCTAAGGTTGCTATCAGATCTATAAGACGTGATGCGAATGATAAGATTAAAAACTTAAAGAAGAATAGTGAAATCAGTGAAGATGAATGTAAAAAAGCTGAAGATCAGATTCAAAAAGAAACTGATAAGTTTATCAAATTAATTGATAAGGCTATAGAAGAAAAAGAAAAGTCAATAATGTCAGTATAATATGTAAGATAAAACCTGCAAATATTGCAGGTTTTATTATTATGTATTTGTGATATAATAGCATCATGATTACTTGAAATGGAGAGGTATATTTTGGATATATTTAAATTTAAAAAAGATATAATTAAAGAAAAAATACAATTAGATATGGAGCGAATCCCTTCCCATATAGCTATAATTATGGATGGGAATGGACGTTGGGCTAAACAAAGAAAACTTCCAAGAACTATGGGGCATAGAGCTGGTATGAAAAATATTAAAATGATGGTGGAGGAGTCTAGTAATCTGGGAGTTAAATATTTAACTCTATATGCTTTTTCTACAGAAAATTGGAAGAGGTCAAAAGAAGAAGTAGGTGCTTTAATGGACTTAGTAGTAGAGTTTATAAATAAGGAATTTGAAGAGCTACATAGAAATAATGTGAAACTTAATTCAATAGGAGATATAAGTAAGCTTCCTGAAAAATCAAAGGCTGCAGTAGAGGATACAATGTATAAAACTAGAAATAATACAGGTTTAACTCTTAACATAGCTTTAAATTATGGAGGAAGAGATGAGATTGTAAAAGGGGTTAAGGAAGTAGCCAAGGAAGTATTAGAAGGAAAGTTACAAGTAGATAACATAGATGATAAGATCATATCGGACCATTTATATACTAGTGGTATGCCAGATCCGGATATTGTTATAAGGCCCAGTGGAGAATTAAGACTTAGTAATTATTTATTATGGCAAAGTGCTTATTCTGAATTTTGGTTTTCCGATATAAATTGGCCTGACTTTAAAAAAGAAGATTTGAGAAGAGCAATTAGTGATTTTCAAAAGAGAGATAGAAGATTTGGTGGAGTATAGTAAGAGGTGAGTCAAATGAATAAAAGATATATAGGGGCAATGATATTAGCTCCTCTAGTACTATTTATATTTTTAGGGGGATATTTTTTAAAGATTTCTGTAATTTTATTATCCCTTGGGGGAATGTATGAATTTTATAAGGTAAGCAAAGTGGATGGATATAAACCTATATCTTTAATAGGATATTTATTATGTTTACTTTACTATATCTATTTAGGACATGGATTTAATTTAAACGTTGCTGTAGGTATATTTATCATTGTTGTATTCTTTTTAATGATAGTTCCGGTATTTGATACTGATAGGAACTTCATTGATGTAGCATTGACCATATTACCTTGTTTTTATGTAGGCATATTTTTTAGTTTTATATTATTACTCAACAATATGGAAAATGGTAACTTCTTCATATGGCTTATATTTATATCCTCATGGGGATGTGATACTTTAGCTTATTATTTTGGTAGATATTTAGGAAAACATAAATTAAATCCAAAGGTTAGCCCTAAAAAAACCATAGAGGGAGCTATAGGTGGACTTATAGGGAGTATTTTAGGATGTACAATTTATGGATACATCATAACTAAATTTGGAGTAGTAGTACACCTATATAACTATATTATAATTGGTCTATTAGGTGGAATCTTTGGACAGTGTGGAGATTTAGTGGCATCTTCAATAAAAAGACATGCGGGTGTTAAGGATTATTCAAATTTAATTCCTGGACATGGTGGTATATTGGATAGGTTCGATAGTATATTACTAGTATCTGTGGTGGTATATTATTATATTAATATTTTTGTAGCGTAATTATAAAAAATATTAAGGTATTATTAATTTAAGGGATTTCTCAAAAAATTTACAAGTCTTTAAGTACTGAGCAGAAATAAGGTAAGTAATGCTCAACATTTACTTAAGATTTAGTTTGTTTTGGGAAATCCCTTTTAAAATTTAGATTCTGTAAAATTAATTTAACTTTTAGTATTTTGTATTATTACATATTATAGGGTATAATGTGTTTAGATAAAATTAAGGGAGCGTTGACAGTGAAAAACATAAGCATACTTGGAGTTACTGGTTCCATTGGAACACAGGCATTAGATATAATAAGAAATAAAGAAAATAAAGTAAACCTAATAGGGGTTACAGCTCATAGAAACTTTAAAGGATTAGTGGATATTATAGAAGAGTTTAGTCCAAAATATATAGGGGTAACAGATGAGAAATGTTATGAAGCTATAAAGGAGTACTGTGAAAGGGAAAATAAACAAGTAAACCTATTTGGTGGAGAAGAAGCTCTAGAAAAAGTTGCTACTTTAAAAGAAATAGATACGGTTTTGACTTCTGTAGTAGGAATTGCAGGATTGAAACCAACTATTAGGGCTATTGAAGCTAAAAAAAATATAGCATTAGCAAATAAAGAAACCTTAGTAGTTGCTGGAGATATAGTTATGGCAAAGGCGAAGGAAAATCGTGTTAAAATTCTTCCAGTGGATTCAGAGCATGGAGCTATATTTCAATGTATTCAGGGTAATGAAAAAAAAGATATAAATAAGATAATACTTACGGCTTCAGGTGGGCCTTTTAGAGGTAAAACTAGAGATGACTTGAAGGAAATTACCCCCAAAGATGCTCTAAAACATCCTAAGTGGAACATGGGAAGAAAAATTTCTATAGATTCATCAACCTTGGTAAACAAGGGATTAGAAGTTATAGAAGCACACTTTTTATTTGGAGTTCCTTATGATGAAATTGAAGTTATAGTTCATCCACAAAGTATAGTACATTCCATGGTAGAGTATAAAGATGGTTCAATTATTGCTCAATTAGGAAGTACAGATATGAGGTTACCTATCCAATATGCCTTAAGCTATCCTGAGAGAAGGACAGCTATAGCAGATAAGTTAGATTTTAAAACTGTTTCAAGTCTAACCTTTGAACAGCCCGATATAAACACTTTTAGATGTTTAGAATTAGCATTTAAAGCAGGGAGACTTGGTGGCAATATGCCAGCAATTTATAATGGAGCTAATGAAATTGCAGTAGAATTATTCTTGGATGAAAGGATTAAGTATCTACAGATTGAAGAAATAATAGAAGATGCCATGAATAAGTTTCCGTATGTGAAAAATCCAGATTTACAACAAGTTTTAGACATAGATAAGCAGGTTAGGGAATATGTTTTAAAGAGATATGTATAAGTTAATAGAGTGGAAGGGGAGAAGAATATTGCAAAGTATTATAGGTAATATACCATATTTTTTAATGGCTTTACTTGCATTTAGCGTATTAATTATAGGTCACGAATTTGGACATTTTATAATGGCTAGAGTTAATGGTGTGAAGGTCCTTGAATTTTCATTAGGCATGGGACCAAAGTTATTTTCCATTAAGGGAAAGGAGACAGAGTATCTTATTAAAGCACTTCCCATTGGTGGTTATGTAAAAATGTATGGAGAAGAAGATGATGTAACTGTAGCCGATGACAGGGCTTTTTCTAATAAAACGTCCTTTCAGAAGTTAACTATTGTAGCAGCAGGTCCTATAATGAATTTTATAATAGCTATACTATTCTTTAGTTTGGTGGGAGGTATTCAAGGACATTCTACTAACGTTGTAGATAAAGTAATAGAAAATTCACCAGCAATGGTAGCTGGGATAAAAAGTGGAGATAAAATAACAGAGGTTAATGGTAAATTAGTTACTACTTGGGAAGAGTTTCTTACTGAGATTTTTACAGGTGAAGGAAAGCCCGTTAATATGGAAGTAGAGAGAGCTGGACAAAAAATAAAATTTGATTTAGTACCATCTTATAATGAAGGAGAAGAAAGATTTCAAGTTGGGATATATTCTAAGGTTGTAAAGCCTAATTTTATAGAATCTATAAAATATGGAATTAATCAAACAGGAAGCACCATAAGACAGACTTTTGGCTTTTTTGGTCAGCTATTCAAAGGAAAGGTTTCTGCTGATGATGTAGGAGGCCCTATAAGTATTATGAAAATTTCTGGAAGAGCTGCTCAGCAAGGAATTCTTACCTTATTAAATATTATGGCTTTATTCAGTGTCCAGCTGGCAATATTTAATGTGATTCCATTCCCTGCATTAGATGGTGGTTGGATATTCCTATTACTATTTCAGATTATAACTGGAAAGGAAGTAAATAAAGAAAAAGTTGCAACAATTAATTACTATGGATTTTTGGCATTGATGTCTCTTATGGTTTTAGTATTGCTAAAAGATATTATAAATCCTATTCAGTTTTAGGAGGAAATTATGAGGAGAAAAGAAACAAGAAAAGTTAAAATTGGAGATATATACATTGGAGGAAATTCTAGAATTACAGTACAATCCATGACTAATACGGATACAAGAGATGTATACTCCACAGTAGAGCAAATTTTAAGACTTGAAGAAAGTGGTTGTGATATAGTAAGATGTGCTGTTCTCGATATGGAGGCTGCAGAAGCTATAAAGGAAATCGTAAAACAAATTCACATTCCCTTAGTTGCAGATATCCACTTTGATTATAGATTAGCATTAAAGTCTATAGAAAATGGAGTTTCTAAACTAAGAATTAATCCAGGAAATATTGGTGACATAAGTAGAGTTGAGATGGTGGCAAAAGCTGCAAAAGAAAGAGATATACCAATAAGGATTGGTGTTAACTCTGGATCTTTAGAAAAAGAAGTTTTAAATAAATACGGTAGAGTATGTAGTGAGGCTTTAGCGGAAAGTGCCCTTAATCATGTGAAAATTCTAGAAGCAGTAAATTTTGAAGATATAATTATATCTATAAAATCTTCTGATGTAGTTCAAATGATAGAGGCCTATAATATAGTTTCTAGTAAGGTTAATTACCCATTGCATATTGGAGTTACAGAAGCAGGTACCACATGGAGAGGCACTGTTAAATCCAGCGTAGGTGTAGGAGCACTTTTAGCAGAGGGCATAGGAGATACCTTAAGAATTTCCCTTACAGGAGATGTGGTTGAAGAAGTTAAGGTAGGAAGAGAAATTTTAAAATCTCTTGGTATGTTAGAGGATGGAATAAAATTTGTATCTTGCCCAACCTGTGGAAGAACTCAAATAGATCTTATTAGCATAGCAGAAGAAGCAGAAAAAAGATTAAGTCACATAAATAAAAATATAAAAGTAGCTATTATGGGATGCGTAGTTAATGGGCCAGGAGAAGCTAGAGAAGCAGATGTAGGAATAGCTGGTGGTAATGGAGAAGGGCTTATCTTTAAAAAAGGTGAGATTGTAAGAAAAGTAAAAGAGGAAGATTTACTGGGTGAATTAATTAAGGAGATTGAAAGTTTATAGATAGGAGGAATCTAAATGACATTGTCAGAACTACTAGGATATGATAGTAGATTGCCTATTTATGAAGATATCATCATAAATAAAGTTCAATATCTAAAACAAAGCGAGATGGTTAAGGTAGTATTAAAACATAAGAGTTCCTTAGATGATCCTATGAAGGAAAATATATGTAATCTTATTAAGGATAAACTTTGTGATTTAGGTACTATAGATATCTTGTGGTATAGAAATGTAGAACATATTGCTTTAGAAGATGTGGTGGGGGAGTATTGGATAGATGTCATTAACTCTCTTGCCTCATCTTTTCCTTCTGCTAAGACTAGTTTACTAAAAGCAGTTAAAAAGCTAGAAAATGACAGAATTAACATAGGTATATCTAATGAATTTATATCTAAGATGCTCTGTCATAAGAATATAGATAGATTAATACAAAGTGAAATTTATAATATGTTTAACATTAAAGTAGAAATAAAAATATACTATGATGAATCGGCTATTGAAGAAGATTATATCCTAGAAAAGCAAATTGAAGAAAAGAGAATAGTAAGTGATATTATAGCAAATAGTCCTAAGATTTCTAGTAGATCTAGTGATAAAGTTAAAGAAAAGGCTAAAGCAACTAAGGGGGATAAAAAGGCTAGTCCTTGGAAGGAGAATTATAGAAAGAACAAAGAGCCTTTAGATGAAAATGTGGTATATGGTAATAGAAATATAAATGAAGAAACCACAGAAATGTGTGAATTAAATATGGGTTCTGGGAGAGTAGCTGTGGCTGGAGATGTATTTAAGGTGAATATATTTGAAGCTAAAAGTGGGAAAATATATCCTTCTTTATATATTACAGACTACACTAGTTCTATAACTATAAAAATATATCCAAGAAGTAATGAAGAAGTAGAAAAACTGCTAGAAGAGTTAAAACCAGGGGTATGTTGTAAGGTTTATGGGGAAGTAGAAATTGATAGATTTTCTAAAGATTTAGTGCTTAATGCAAAGTCTATTGTAAAGTTGAAACCTAGTGAAAGAATGGATGGTTGTGAAGTCAAGAGGATAGAGCTTCATGCTCATACCACCATGAGCTCAATGGATGCAGTGGTTACACCTTCAAATCTTATTGCTAAAGCTGCTAAATGGGGACATAAGGCAATTGCTATAACAGATCATGGAGTAGCTCAAGCCTTTCCAGAGGCTATGGATGCAGGGAAGAAACATAATATAAAAATTATATATGGAATAGAGGGATATTTAGTTAATGATGGAGTAGGTATAGCTACTGGGTGTAGAGGAATAGATTTTAATAGTTCCTTTGTAGTATTTGATATTGAAACTACAGGATTTTCAAGTCACCAGGATCGTATTATAGAAATAGGAGCTGTTAAAATAGAGAATGGACATGTTATTGATAGTTTTAATGAACTTATAAATCCAGAGATGAGCATTCCGTATAAAATAACAGAGCTTACAGGTATAAGTAATGAGATGGTTAAGGGTTGTAAAACCATAGAAGATGTTCTTCCTAGGTTTTTAGAGTTTGTAGGGAATTCTGTAGTAGTAGCTCACAATGCGGAGTTTGATACGGGATTTATTAAGTCTAAGTGCAAAAATTTTGGATTGCAATTCAAAAATGGAATTGTAGATACATTACCTTTAGTTAGATTTTTATTTCCACAACTTAAAAAGCATAAGCTTAATGTAATATGTGAACACTTAAAGATATCCTTAGAAAACCATCATAGAGCTGTGGATGATGCTAAGGCTACTGGAGATGTTCTTTTAAAATCCTTTGAAATGTTAAGAGAGAAGAATTTTAATAATTTAGATCAAATCAATAAGGAATATTTAAAATCCTTTGATGTAAAAAAAGCTCCTACATACCATGTAATAATTTTAGCCCAAAACCAGAGTGGATTAAAAAATCTATATAAGCTAATTTCCTTTTCTAATTTAGACTATTACCAAAGACGACCAAGGCTTCCGAAGAGTCTAATAGAAGAATATAGAGAGGGACTTATTATTGGTTCTGCCTGTGAGGCTGGAGAGATATTTAAGGGAGTTCTAGCAGGAAGGTCCATAGAGGACATGGAACATATAGTGGAGTTTTATGATTATTTAGAAGTACAGCCCATTGGTAATAATGAATTTTTAATAAAGAAGAACATGGTTAAAGATGAAGAAGGACTTAGGGATCTCAATAGAAGGGTATGTGAACTTGGAGATTTCTATAATAAAAAAGTAGTTGCCACGGGTGATGTACACTTTTTAGAACCACGAGATGAAGTTTTTAGAAGAATTTTAATGGCTGGAAAAGGGTTTGATGATGCTGATAATCAACCTCCACTATATTTCAAAACAACTACAGAAATGTTAAGAGAGTTTTCATACTTAGGAGAAGAAAAGGCCATGGAAATTGTGGTGGAAAACCCTGAATATATACAAAGCTTAGTTGGAGAAGTTAAACCAATTCCAGATGAAACCTATGCTCCTAAAATAGAAGGTGCAGAGGATGACATTAGAAACATGACTTTAAATAAAGTAAAATCTATATATGGAGGTAATCTTCCAGAAGTTATTCAGAAAAGACTTGATAAGGAATTAAATTCTATTATAAATAATGGATATGCGGTGCTTTATCTTATAGCACAAAAATTGGTGGCAAAGTCTATCAGTGATGGATATCTAGTTGGATCTAGAGGATCTGTTGGATCTTCCTTTGTAGCTACCATGTCAGATATAACAGAGGTTAATGGGCTTCCACCCCATTATGTATGCCCTAATTGTAAAAATAGTGAATTTATTTTAGATGGATCAATAGGTTCGGGAGTTGACTTACCGGATAAAAACTGTGAAAAATGTGGAACTCCTTATATAAAAGATGGTCATGATATACCTTTTGAAACATTCTTAGGCTTTGAGGGGGATAAGGAACCAGATATAGACTTAAATTTCTCAGGGGATAACCAAGGTGATATTCATAGATATACAGAAGTTCTTTTTGGAAAAGGTCATACTTTTAAAGCTGGAACCATAGGAACTATTGCAGATAAGACTGCCTATGGGTATGTTAAAAAGTATTTAGATGAAAGAGACATAAATACTACTAATGCAGAAATAGAAAGATTAACTATTGGATGCACTGGGGTAAAAAGAACTTCAGGGCAACACCCAGGAGGAATTATGGTTGTACCTAGTGATAATGAAATATTTAATTTTTGCCCAATACAACATCCAGCAGATGACCCCAATTCAGATATAATAACAACTCACTTTGATTATCACTCTATAAGTGGTAGGCTTTTAAAACTTGATATACTGGGCCATGACGATCCTACTATGCTTAGGATGCTTCAAGATTTAACTGGAATAAGTCCTCAAAGTGTACCTTTATCTGACCCAAAAGTTTTGAGTCTTTTCACAGGAACACAAGCTCTTGGCATAACTCCAGAAGAGCTAGGTTGTGAAGTTGGATGTTATGGTGTTCCAGAGTTTGGAACCAAATTTGTTAGACAGATGCTTTTAGATACAAAACCACAAACATTTTCTGATTTGGTTAGAATTTCTGGTCTTTCCCATGGTACTGACGTATGGCTTAATAATGCTCAATATTATATAAAAGAAGGATATACTACCCTTAAAGATTGTATATCTACCAGAGATGATATTATGGTNNATCATGGAGAAAGTTAGGAAAGGAAAGGGTGTATCAGAAGAGTTTGAATCCATAATGAGAGAACATAATGTTCCAGATTGGTATATAGAGTCCTGTAAAAAAATAAAATACATGTTTCCTAAGGGTCATGCCGTTGCTTATGTAATGATGGCTATGAGAATAGCTTATTTTAAGGTTCATCACCCAAAGGCTTACTATGCAACTTATTTTACTGTTAGGGCAGACGACTTTGATGGCGATTTAGTTATAAAGGGTGAAGAAGCAATGAAAGATACTATGGATGAATTAAATGCTTTAGGGAATAATATAGGTACGAAAGAAAAGGGTCTTCTTACCACCTTAGAACTTTGTTATGAAATGTACAAAAGAGGTATAAAATTTCTACCCGTAGATGTATATAAATCAGAGGCAGTAAAATTTACAATAGAAGGAGATAATATAAGAATTCCTTTAAGTGGACTTACTGGAGTAGGGGAAAATGCAGCAAAGGCTATAGCAGAAGCTAGAAATCATGGGGAGTTTATATCTAAGGAAGATCTTCGTATAAGAAGTAAAGCTACAAAGACTGTAGTAGAAGCTTTGGCAAATCACGGAGCCATAGGAAATTTACCAGAAACAAATCAATTAAGTCTTTTTTAACAACTGTTTATTTAAATAATTTAAGTTAGGTGCCATTTGATAAATACCTCAAAGGAGCTAAAACCATTGCATATTGAAAATAGCTATGATATAATTATAGTTAATGAGCTAGTTATTATGATAGTCTTTGAGGGAGAGTAGGATTTATGCCTACTCTCTATTTATTAAAACGCAACCCCAAGTTGCGTTTTACTTATAAAGTGAACCTTAGTTTGAACTAAGGTTTTACATCTCACTAGAGCTAGTTGAACTCATACCTTAAAGGGTACTGCGGTAATGTAAATATTATCCCATGACTATTTGACCAAATACTTTCAACTTTATAAAAAGATGGAAGTTGGATATCAATAAAAATATTAAGTTTATTACTAAAGATTTAAAGTAAATATAATAAAAAGGAGGAAATGTATTATGAACAGTAGCGGTGTTGTGGAAAAACTCCATAGTGAAATTACTAATATAGTAGAAAAACTCGGATTTGAACTTTATCACTTAGAATATGTACGTGAAGGCGGACAAAATATTTTAAGAGTTTTTATAGATAATGAAAAAGGCGTTGCTTTGGATAACTGTGTAGAAGTAAGTAAGGCTGTTGGAGAAATGCTAGATAAAGAAGATCCTATAACAGAAGAATATAATTTAGAAGTATCATCTCCAGGTATATTTAGAACCTTATATACAAAAGAACATTTTAATAAGTATATAAATCATGATGTAGCTGTAAAACTTTCAGCATTATTTGAAGGAAAGAAAAAATATGAAGGGATATTGAAGGGGTTTGATAGCGAAAACTTAATGTTAGAAATCAATGACAATGAAGTTGCAATACCAATGTCAAAGGTTTCTTTAGTTACGTTAAACCCAACTTTATAAGGAGGATATAAATATAATGAGCACCGGATTTAAGGAAGAATTTATAGATGCTGTAAAACAACTAGTTGTTGAAAAAGGAATTAGTGAGGAAATGCTTTTTACTACTATAGAGGATGCTTTAGTAGCAGCATATAAGAAGAATTTTGCAAAGTCTCATGCCAAGGAGCAAAACGTAAGAGTATGGGTTAATAGAGATACAGGAGAAACTCATGTATACTCATTAAAAGAAGTTGTAGAAGAAGTATATGATGATGTAATAGAAATATCCTTAGAGGATGCTAGAGAAATCAGTTCCAAATATAACTTAGAAGATGTTGCAGAAATTGAAGTTACTCCAAGAGATTTTGGAAGAGTTGCGGCTCAAGCTGCGAAGCAAGTTGTTATTCAAAGAATTAAGGAAGCTGAAAGAACTCTTATATATAATGAATTTATAACTAAGGAATTTGACATAATAACAGGTATAGTTCTAAGAAAAGATAGAGGAAATGTATTTATAGATCTAGGTAAATTAGAAGCTGTATTAGGACCAAATGAGCAAATGCCAGGAGAATCTTATACATTTAATGAGAAATTAAAGCTATATATAGTAGAAGTAAAGAAAAGTTCTAAGGGACCACAAATTGTAGTTTCAAGAACACACCCAGGCCTTGTAAAAAGATTATTTGAGTTAGAAGTTCCGGAAATATACAGTGGAATTGTAGAAATAAAAAGTATAGCTAGAGAAGCAGGTTCAAGAACTAAAATAGCTGTATGGTCTAACGATGAAGAAGTAGATCCTATGGGAGCTTGTGTTGGACCTAAAGGAATTAGAGTTCAAAACATAGTAAATGAACTTAGAAATGAAAAGATTGATATAATAAAGTGGAGTAAGTTACCAGAAGAGTATATTGCTCATGCACTAAGTCCAGCTAAAGTTCTATCAGTTGATGTCGATGAGGATGGAAAGAGTGCTAAGGTTGTGGTAGATGATAATCAATTATCATTAGCCATAGGTAAGGAAGGTCAAAATGTTAGATTAGCAGCAAGACTTACTGGATGGAAAATAGATATTAAGAGTAAGAGTCAATCTGAAAGCTTACAAAACGAAGAAAGTAACCTTTAAAGGTAGGTGATATTTTATGAAGGTAAAAAAGATACCTCAAAGAATGTGCACAGGATGCATGGAAATGAAACCTAAGAAGGAACTTATAAGAGTTGTTAAAAATAAGGAAAATGAGATATCTATAGATTTACATGGTAAAAAACCTGGTCGTGGAGCCTATATCTGCAGAAATATTCAATGTTTAGAAAAAGCCGTAAAGACTAAAAGACTAGAAAGAAATCTAGAAACTAAGATAAATGATGAAATATATGATAAACTAAAGGAAGAGATAGTTAATGCAGAATAAATTTTTAAGTTTTCTAGGAATTGCAAAAAAATCTAGAAACTTAGTAGAAGGATATAATGGATGTGAAGAAGAGATAAAAAGAAATAAAATCCATCTATGTATTTTATCCTTAGAGTGTTCAGAAAACACTAAGAAAAAATTTGAAAAATACTGTGATGACAGAAGAGTGCCTGTAATAGGGAATATACCTAAAAATGAATTGGGTATGGCCATAGGTAGAGAAGAAATCAATGTGTTAGCAGTAAGAGATGAAAAAATTTGTGAAAATTTAATAAAGTTATGGAAAGAGAATTACGGAATGTAAATTCGGGGGTGAAAGTTTTGTCGAAAATAAGAATATATGAGTTAGCTAAAGAATTAGAAGTTACAAACAAGGAACTTATAAGTGTATTAATGGAAGAGTTCGGTGTTGAAGCTAAGAATCACATGAGTGTCATCGATGAAGAGGATGCTGATCTTATAAAAGAGCTATATGAAGAACAGAAAAAAGAAGCAGCTGAAAAGAAAGAAATTATTGAGGAATATGAATCAAAAATCAATGAAGATATAAGTAAGCAGCAAAGAAAAAATAGCAAAATGAGAAAAGGCGGAAATAAGAGAAACGAAGAAAAAGTTGATGAAACTCCAGATGAAGTAATCGAAATGGAGGAAACTATCGTTGTAAAAGACTTAGCTGATAAGCTAAAAAAACCAGTGGTAGAAGTTATAAGAGCTTTAATATTCCAAGGAGTTATGGCAAGTGTAAACCAAGAGATTGACTTTAACACAGCTGAAAAGCTTGTAGACAGCTTTGGATCTATTGCAGTATTAAAAGAGAAAAATGTTGGTGACATTGCTAAAGAACAAGAGGATGAGATTGATGAGATAGAAGACGAAGCATCAGAAGCAAAAGAAACTAAAAGACCACCAATAGTTACAGTAATGGGTCACGTTGACCATGGTAAGACATCATTACTAGATGCAATAAAGAAATCTAAAGTTACAGCAACAGAAGCTGGTGGAATTACTCAACACATAGGTGCTTATACTGTAGATGTAAATGGTGAGAGAATTACCTTCCTTGATACTCCAGGTCACGAAGCTTTTACTTCTATGAGAGCTAGAGGAGCTCAAGTTACAGATATAGTTATATTAGTAGTAGCAGCAGATGATGGAATTATGCCACAAACTGTTGAAGCTATAAATCACTGTAAAGCTGCAGAAGTACCTATGATTATAGCTATAAACAAAATGGATAAAGAAAGTGCAAATCCGGATAGGGTTAAGCAAGAGTTAACAGAGTATGGATTAGTATCTGAAGATTGGGGTGGAGATACTATATGTGTACCAGTATCTGCTCACACTAAGGAAGGCTTAGATAATCTTCTTGAAATGATTACAATAAATGCTGAAATGTTAGAATTAAAAGCTGATGCTAATAGAAGAGCTAAGGGAACAGTTATAGAAGCTAAATTAGATAAAGGTAGAGGACCTGTAGCTAGTATACTAGTTCAAAATGGAACTTTAAAATCAGGAGATTCTATAATAGTTGGAACTACTTATGGTAGAATCAGAGCAATGATTGATGATAAAGGTAAAACTACAAAAGCAGCTGGCCCTTCTATGCCAGTAGAAATATTAGGACTTTCAGAAGTTCCAGCGGCAGGAGATAGATTTACTGTTGTTAGAGATGAAAAGACAGCTAGAATAATGGCAGAGTCAAGAAAAGAAAAGATTAGACAAGAACATTTCCAAACCTCTAATAGAGTATCTATGGAAAATCTATATAACCAAATACAAGAAGGTAAGGTTAAAGAGTTAAGTGTAATAGTTAAGGCTGACGTTCAAGGTTCAGCAGAAGCTGTTAAGCAATCCATAGAAAAGCTTTCTACAGATAACGTAAAAGTTAGAGTTATTCACGGAGCGGTTGGAGCTATAACTGAAACAGACGTATCTCTAGCATATGCTTCTAATGCTATTATTATTGGTTTCAACGTAAGACCAGACAATAATGCTATTACAGTTGCGGAAAGAGATAATGTAGAAATTAAAACTTATAGAATTATCTATGATGCATTGGATGATATTAAATCAGCAATGATTGGTATGCTTGAACCTGAATATAAAGAAGTTATTACTGGACGTTGTGAAGCAAGACAGGTATATAAAATTTCTAACGTTGGGACTATAGCAGGATGTTATGTTCTTAATGGAAAGATAACAAGAAACTGTAAAGTTAGAGTACTAAGAGATGGTATAGTAATTACAGAATCTACTCTTGCATCTTTAAAGAGATTTAAAGATGACGTTAAAGAGGCAGCAGCTGGATACGAATGTGGACTTAGCATTGAGAAATTCAATGATATAAAAGAAGGAGACATTATAGAAGGCTATATCATGGAAGAAATTAAACCAAAACAATTGTAATAGGAAGGAGTGATCTCCATGGCTAACTATAGAGGCGGCAGAATCAATGAAGAGATAAAAAAAGATGTTAGCAACACTATTCAAAACAAAATAAAGGATCCTAGACTTACAGCAATGGTAAGTGTAACAGATGTAGAAGTAACAAGAGACTTGAGCTATGCTAAAGTATTTGTTAGTATATTTGGTACAGAGGATCAAAAGACAGATGCCCTTAAAATTCTTAAAAGCTCAACAGGTTTTATAAGAAAAGAGATAGGAAAAAATGTTAAGTTAAGACATGTTCCAGAAGTTATCATAGAGTTAGATACAACTTTAGATAAAGCTAATCATTTAGAATCTTTATTCAGAAAGATAAAGGAGAATGATTCTAATGATAACTAGGAATATAATAGATATCATAGAGAAAAGTAATTATATAGGAATTACTTTTCATCAATCACCAGATGGTGATTCTCTAGGAAGTGCCACAGCCCTACTTCAAGGGCTGAGGGCACTTAATAAAGAAGCATATATACTTTCTAAGGAGAAAATTCCAGATACTTTTGAGTATTTGCCTTGTAGTGAGGAAATCACAGGATTACTTCAACAGGTAAAGGATGGTACAGATTTAATAATTGTACTAGATTGTGGAGATTTTAAGAGAATAAATGCTAATTTAGATGCGGAGAATAGGCAATATAAGCTTGTAAATATAGATCACCATCTAAGTAATGAAAAGTATGGTGATTTTAATTATGTTGATATAAATTCCTCAGCGGTTGGAGAAATAATTTATGACCTATTAAATCAATTAAAAGTAGATATTACAAAGAATATAGGTAAATCAATTTATACTTCTATTCTAACAGATACAAGTTCATTTAAGCATTCTAATACTACAAGCAGAACTCATGAGATAGCTGGTGAAATTATTAAAACTGGAGTTAACTTTAATAAAATTCAGAGACAAGTCTTTGAAAATAAAGAATTTAATAAAGTTAAGTTCTTTGGAAAAGTCATCGATACTTTGACATTACATCTAAATAATAAAGTTGTATTTATGGAGATTAATGATGCTATGCTTAATGAAGTAGGCTTAGAATCCATGGATTCTTCCGAGGTTATTCACTTTGGGACTATGATAAGTGGAATAGAAGTAGTAGCTTTATTTAAAGAAAGCAAGGGCGGAGTAAAAGTAAGCTTAAGGTCTAAAGAAATAGTTGACGTTAGTAAAGTAGCTGAAGATTTTAATGGTGGAGGTCATAAAAGAGCTTCTGGTCTATTTTGTGAAGGTTCCATGATTGAAGTAAAGGATAAAATATATAAAATATTAGAAGAAGAGTTGATATCTTATGATAGAAAATAATAAACCCTTTGGAGTTTTAAATATAAATAAACCTCTTGGCATTAGTTCCTTTGACGTAGTGCGAAAAATAAAAAAGCTAGCTAAAGAGAAGAAAGTTGGGCATGGAGGTACCTTAGATCCAGAAGCTTGTGGTGTACTTCCAGTATGTATAGGGAGAGCAACAAAGGCCATAGACTTTATCATGGAAGGTGAGAAAGAATATATAGCAAAGGTTAAATTAGGAGTTGTCACAGATACTTACGATAGAGAAGGAAAAGTACTTCGTGAGAGTAAGGTAGATTCTACAGAAAAAGAAATTACTAAGGCTATAAATAAATTTGTAGGAACTATTGCCCAGGTTCCACCTATGTATTCTGCTCTTAAACAAAATGGAAAAAAACTTTATGAATTAGCTAGAGAAGGAAAAGAAGTCTATAGAGAGCCAAGGACAGTTACTATCCATAGTATTGATATATTATCCATAGATAGTCCTATAATCCACATAAAAGTTAGATGTTCTAAAGGAACTTATATAAGAAGTTTATGCTATGATATAGGAGAAGAACTTGGTTGTGGCGCTATGATGTGGGAGCTAGAGAGAACAGCTACTGGTCCTTTTACTGTAGATAGTAGTGTGGAATTAAAAGATCTAACGGAGGATAATATAAATAACCATATTATTTCCTTAGATGAAGTATTTAGTAAGTTTCCTAAACTTGTAGTTAATGAAAAGTTTGAACGGTTAATATTAAATGGTGTAACCATAAATGATAGAACTCTTTTAAATAGAATTGAAAAGTTTTGCAAATATGCAGTATACAACAATTCAAATAAGCTTATAGGAATTGGGTCAGAAAGTGATGCAGGATTTAAATTAATAAAACTTTTTCTTTAGGGGATATATTTATGAAAATTATACAAGATAATTTTAATGAAATCATTGAAACTCCTAGTATAATTGTTCTGGGAAGTTTTGATGGTATACATAGTGGTCATAGAGAATTAATTAATAGTGCTAAGGAATTAGCAGAGAAGATTAAATTAACTAAAAAGATACAAGATGTAGAGGTAATGGTATGTACCTTTAAAAATCATCCTTTGTTTGTTGTTAATAAAGATATTTGTCCAAAACTAATAATGAGCAATGATGAGAAAACTATTTTATTTGAAAAACTTCAAGTGAATATATTGAATTTTATGGAATTTAATAAGGAGTTCATGTTAATTTCACCAGAACAATTCATTAATAATTTAAAGAAGTATTATAATGCTAAAGGTATAGTAGTTGGCTTTAATTATCGTTTTGGATATAAAAATTTAGGTGATGTAGAGATTCTTAAAAAATATAGTGAAATATTAGACTATGAACTTTTTGTAGTAGAGCCCATAACTTTAGATGGAGAAGTGGTAAGTAGCTCTGCCATTAGACATAACCTTCAAGAAGGAAATATAGAAAGAGCTAATAAGTTTCTTGGTAGACCATTTATGTTAAGTGGAAATATAATTAAGGGTAAGCAGATAGGTAGAACCATGGGATTTCCTACTGTAAACTTAAATTACGATAAAAAATTCGTAGTACCTAAGGGTGGAGTTTATGGAACTATTGTAGAGTATAAAAATTGCTTCTATAAAGCCATAACTAATATTGGATACAATCCTACCCTAGAAGGTAGTAAATTAAGTATTGAAACTAATATTTTAAATTTTGATAAAAATATATATGGAGAAGAAATTAAACTATATTTTATAGAGAAAATAAGAGAAGAAAAAAGATTTGGATCAATTGATGAACTAAAGAATCAACTATCCATGGATAAAAATTATGTAAATAGTAAGGATTATTCTAAATATATAGATAAAATTCCTAAATAACTAATTTTTACAAATTTTTAATTAATTTTTCTATTTACAAAATAAATTTAGTTTGATATAATTTCATATGAACCTTATGCTATGTATTCTGAATGCCAACGGGGTACATGGCATATGGCGATTTAACTATTGGAGGTGCATACAATATGGAAAAGGCAAGAAAACAAGAAATAATGCAACAATTTGCAAGAACAGAAGGAGATACAGGTTCTCCAGAAGTACAAATAGCATTATTAACAGAAAGAATTAAGGAATTAACTGAGCATTTAAAAGTTCACAAGAAAGACCACCACTCAAGAAGAGGTCTTTTAATGATGGTTGGACAAAGAAAAGGACTTTTAAGCTACTTAAAGAAGCAAGATATCGAAAGATACCGTGCTATAATTGCTAAATTAGGAATTAGAAAATAATTAAGAGCGGCAAAGCCGCTCTATTATTTTAATTAAATAGTAAAAAAAAGATAATAATAAGTATGTATATATATATATATTTTTTTTAATAACCGAAAGGAGGAGATTAAATGACAAATACGTTAAGTGCTTCTGTAGCAGGAAGAGAAATGAAGATAGAAATTGGTAAGATTGGAAAGTTATCCGATTGTGCTATGTTTATTAGTTATGGAGAGACTGTAATCCTTGTAAATGTAAATGCGTCTGAAGAACCAAGACAAGGAGTAGATTTTTTTCCACTAAGTGTAGAATATGAAGAAAGACTATATGCAGTAGGTAAAATTCCAGGGGGATTTTTAAAGAGAGAGGGAAGACCATCAGAAAAAGCTATACTAAATTGTAGAGCTATAGATAGACCTATAAGACCTCTATTTCCAAAAGGATATAGAAATGATGTTCAAGTGGTTTGTACGGTATTATCTGTAGACCAAGATAATTCTCCAGAAATATTAGCTATGAATGCAGCTTCAATAGCATTACTTTTATCGAGTATACCATTTACTGATGCAGTAGCTACAGTATCAATTGGATTAATCGATGGAAAGTTTGTAGTTAACCCTACATCTAAAGAAAGAGAATTAAGTTCAATGCAATTAACTGTATGTGCTACTAAAGACAGAGTTATGATGATAGAAGCTGGTGGAGATGAAATTCCAGAAGAAACTATGATTGAAGCTATAGACTTTGGATTTAATCAGTGTCAATCTATTATAGCGTTCCAAGAAGAGGCTAGAGCTAAATTTGGAAAGGTTAAACCTGAGCCAGTACTATACAAAGTAAATGAGGAAATCCAAAGTGAAGTAAAAAACTTTGCTTTTGATATGTTAAAAGAAGCTATGTATATCACTGATAAAGATGAAAGAAATCTTAAAGTAAGTGAAATTAAAGCTAAAATAAATGAAGAATTTTCTGAAAAGTATCCAGAGGGCGGAAGTGACATAGGAGAAGTTGTTTACAATATTCAAAAGGAAATTGTAAGAAACATGTTACTTAGAGATAAGAGAAGACCAGATGGAAGAGAATTTAATCAAATTAGATCTATATCTTGTGAAACTGGATTACTTCCAAGAACTCATGGTACAGGATTATTTACAAGAGGATTAACTCAAGTAATGACTGTAGCTACATTAGGAGCTTTAGGTGATGTTCAAATCATAGATGGTATTGGAGAAGAAGATTTCAAGAGATATATGCATCACTACAATTTTCCAGCATACAGTGTTGGAGAAGTAAGACCACTTAGAGGACCAGGAAGAAGAGAAATAGGACACGGTGCTTTAGCTGAAAGAGCCTTAGAACCACTAATTCCTTCTATAGAGGAATTTCCATATGCTATAAGGCTTGTTTCAGAAGTTTTAAGCTCTAACGGATCTACATCTCAAGCCAGTGTATGCGGAAGTACATTAGCATTACTTGATGCTGGAGTTCCAATAAAGAGACCAGCAGCAGGAATTGCCATGGGACTTATAACTAGTGAAGATTTAAGTGAAGAAGCTGTAATTACAGATATTCAAGGAATCGAAGACTTCTTTGGAGACATGGACTTTAAAGTTGCTGGTACAGAAAAAGGAATAACTTCAATTCAAGTTGATACAAAAATAAAAGGATTATCTAAGTATTGTATAAGAACAGCTATAGAAGATGCTAGAACAGCTAGGTTATATATCTTAGATAAGATAAATGAATGTATAGCTGAGCCAAGAGCAGAGCTATCTCAATATGCTCCAAGGATGTACACTATAAATATAAAACCAGACAAAATTAGAGATATAATAGGACCTGGTGGAAAAACTATTAAGAAAATAATAGCAGATACAGGGGTTAAAATTGATACTAATGATGATGGTAAGATAGTTATAATGTCTACTGATAGTGAAAGTGCTAATGAAGCATTAAGAATTATAAAGGAAATCACTAAAGAAGTAGAAGTTGGAGAAATATATTTAGGTAAAGTTACTAAGATTATGGCTTTTGGTGCTTTTGTAGAGGTGCTTCCGGGTAAAGAAGGTTTAGTACACATATCTAAATTAGCTAACGAAAGAGTAAATAAAGTAGAAGATGTAGTAGCTATAGGTGATGAAATACTTGTAAAAGTAACAGAAATCGATTCTCAAGGAAGAGTAAATCTTTCAAGAAAAGATGCATTAAAAGATAGTGAAGAGTCTAAAACAGAAGAGTAAATAGAAGTTAAAATAAAAAGGTAAAATACCTTTTTATTTTTTTTATTATAAAACATAAGAACATACTAGTGTGTAATTTCATAAATTATATTATAATTGTATTAAGTTACGTTAATTTACTCATAAATGTATAATAGAAAACATATTAATCATAGTAATTTATATAATTATGTATGAGGTGATATGTGATGGAAGAAAAATATAGATTTTTAAGTGAAATGGAACGATATGAAATAATAAACATTAATGATGGAGATAAGTATAGTGTCCTGGGCAATAATGATATAGTTATAAATGAAAATGGTGAGCTAAAGCTACTATTACTTGGAGATGGAAAGTCTAGTAAGATGTTTTTTAGAAATAATGAGATGCTAGAAGTTTCATGGGATTATGTAAAGAAGATAGGCTCTAAAACTATAATCATCGATGTTGATGGGGAAACACTAAGAAAATCCCATATATAATATGGAGGTAAGTATGGATATAGTTGTTCAGAAATTTGGTGGTACATCAGTATCTAGTGAAAATAATAGAATATTAGTTACAAAAAAGATTAAAAATGCTATAAAGAATGGGTATAAACCTGTAGTAGTAGTATCAGCTATGGGGAGAAAAGGTTCTCCTTATGCAACAGATACATTATTGTCTTTAGTTAGTGAAGAATTTAAGATAAATAATAAAAGGGCTTTAGACTTACTTTTGTCCTGTGGTGAAACTTTAAGTACAGTGGTAATGTGTAATGATTTATTAAGAGAAGGCATAGAGGCGGTTCCACTTATGGGTGGAGAAGCTGGTATAAGGACTGATAATAATTTTAATAATGCATCTATTTTAGATGTTAATCCGAAAAATGTACTAAAGGTATTAGAACAGGGAAAAGTACCTGTAGTAGCAGGTTTCCAAGGTATAAGTGAAGAGGGTAGCATCACTACAATAGGAAGAGGTGGAAGTGACGTTACAGGGGCAATTTTAGGAGCAGCACTAAAGGCAAAGGAAGTTCAAATATATACAGATGTTGATGGTATAATGACAGCAGATCCAAGAATAGTTTCTAAAGCTTCATTAATTGAGAGTATAAGCTATGATGAAGTATTCCAATTTGCTGATCAAGGAGCTAAAGTAATACATCCTAGAGCTGTTGAAATATCTAGAAAATATAATATTCCATTAGTAATTAAAAATACTCTTAGTGATTGTGAGGGGACTACTATTTCTTCTTATGGGGAGGATAATGAAAGAATTATTACTGGAATTACGCATATGAGTAATAGAGTTCAAATAAGAATTAATGGAGGCTCAAAGGAGCACTGCAATAATATATTTCATATTTTAGCTGAAAATGAAATAAGTATTGATTTGATAAGTGTATTTACTAATGATAAAATATTTACTATAAGTGAAGTAGACTTAGAACAGTTTGAAAATATAGCAGCTAACTATGAAATTGATTATCAGTATACGGAAAGTTGTAGTAAAATATCTATAATAGGTTCAAAGATGAGAGGAATACCTGGAGTTATGTCTAGAATTCTAAAGGCTTTAGAAGAAGGTAATATAGATATTCTTCAAACTGCTGATTCACATACAACTATTTGGTGTCTTGTAGAAAGTAATAAAGTTAAAGATGCTATAAATTTACTTCATAATGAATTTAAATTAGGATAGTATATAAACACCCCTTAATGCACAGAATAAGAAACATTAGGAGGTGTTTTTCCATGATCAATGAAGCGGAAAATAAAAAACATAAGGAAGATAAAGATACCAAACACAAAAAAAATAATAAAAGTAAAGTTATAATAAATGAAGAAAATGATGATGAACAAAATGAAGAGGATACCTCTAAAGGGGTAAGTAAGGAAGTTGCAAACCTAAAAGAAGTAGGAGTCATGTCTGTAGCAAAGGCTGATGACAGGATTCAAGTTATACCTATAATAGGTCAGGTTGAAGGTCATAATATTTCTGGGAATCAAACTAAGTCTACTAAATATGAGTTAATTATTCCCCAGTTAATAGCTATTGAGAGAGATAGTAATGTAAAAGGTATACTCATAGTGTTGAATACTGCAGGAGGGGATGTAGAAGCAGGCTTAGCCATTGCAGAAATGATAACTAGTCTTAGTAAGCCTACAGTATCTATAGTCATAGGTGGAGGACACTCTATAGGAGTTCCATTAGCTACGGCATCAGATTATTCATTTATAACTCCTTCAGCTACAATGATAGTGCATCCTGTAAGAATGAATGGATTTGTTATAGGTGTGCCTCAAACCTTTGAATATTTTAGAAAGATGCAGGAGCGAATAGTTGAGTTTGTAGTTAGAACTTCAAAAATTGATTCAGATGATTTTAGAAGGCTTATGAGTCAAACAGATGAATTGCTAAATGATATAGGAACTATATTGATAGGAGATCAAGCCGTAGAATGTGGTCTTATTGATGAAGTAGGTGGAATTAGGGAAGCCTTAGATAAATTAGAAGAGTTAATAAGTGAAGGTGAAAAAAATCAACTAGAAATAAGTTCAGGAGAAAATATTAGTGAATAAATAGATAAAATTTAACAATTGAGCATTGAGTTGTCAGCAAAATTATGTTGGCAACTTTTTATTTGTAAAAAAATTTGAAATATAGGTGGATTTCAATGTACAATATATTGAGATGGATAAATGGAAATTATTTTCATGAATCTTAGGATGAGTTTTGGAGGAGATACTATGACTAAAGGAAAAGAACCTTTAAAAAAGAAAAACAGTAGTAAAAAGAACACTGTTAAAAATAATAGTTCAAAAGCTAAGAAAGCAAAAAAGGATAAAATTTTTGATTTTAATGGAATTATACTGATAACCCTAGGCGTTTTAATATTTTTAGCCTTACTATCAGTTATGTTTTCAGACCCAACATCTTTAGCAGGTTCCATGGGAGTATTTATTAATAGAATTTTTATAGGACTTCTTGGAATTGGTGCCTATGCTTTACCTTTTGTGCTTATATACATGGGAGTAAGCTACATAAAAATAGATAAATATTTAAAGGTAACAAAAAAATCCCTTGGAATTTTAATGTTTGTAGTTACTACCATGATTTTTGTTGAACTTATAGTATTACCTGCTTACTATGTAAAAGGGAATATGGCAAGTGCTATTATAGAACAATTTAAATCTAAGTCTGTACTTCATGGAGGTATTATATCTTTAGTAATTACTGTCCCTATAAGTTCACTTTTAGGAAAGGTAGGTAGTTATATAGTTTTATTTGCTTTATATATAATATCTTTAGTTTTAATTAATAATATTACCATAAAAGAGTTATTTACCTTTGAGAAAGTAGAAGGCAAAAAGAAGTCAAGGGATTTGAACAAAACTAATATTGCAATTGATGAAGCTATGGAATATGTATCAGCAGATGGGAATACTAGAGACAATGGAAGTAGTGAAGAGTCGAAGATTAAAATTATAGATTTTATGAAGATGGATGAAGAAGAGAATAGATTTGAAGGAAAAACAGAAACAAGTATAGAACAACCTAATAAGTCAAAGGAAAACAGAAATAATATAGAGGATATAGATATTGACATTTCCTTTGGTGATGGAAACAAAATATATGCTTATGAACATCCTGCACCAGAACTCCTTCATAAAAATTTAAGTAGTATAGGTAAAAATAGTGATAAAAAAGACCTCCTTAATAGTGCTAATAAACTTCAAGAAACTTTAGAAAGTTTTGGAGTTGAAGCTAAAGTAATACAGGTTACAAAAGGTCCATCTGTAACCAGATTTGAATTACAACCACATGTAGGAGTTAAGGTTAGTAAGATAGTTAATCTAGCAGATGATATAGCTCTAAACTTAGCAGCCTCAGGAGTTAGGATAGAGGCTCCAATACCAGGAAAGGCAGCAGTGGGTATAGAAGTACCGAATAAAGATTTATCAGCAGTATTTTTGAGAGAGGTAATAGAAAGTGAAGAATTTACACTTGCTAAGAAAAATTTAGCCTTTGCCCTTGGAAAGGATATTGCAGGAAATTGTGTAGTCGGAGATTTATCTAAGATGCCTCACCTTTTGATTGCAGGAGCTACAGGGTCAGGAAAAAGTGTATGTATTAATACTCTTTTAATAAGCTTATTATATAAATATACACCTCAAGAGGTTAAATTACTTCTAATAGATCCTAAAGTAGTAGAACTTAATATATACAATGGAATACCACACCTATTAATTCCGGTAGTTACAGAACCTAAAAAAGCTGCAGGAGCATTAAATTGGGCAGTTAATGAAATGACTAGAAGATATAAACTCTTTGCAGATAATAACGTAAGAAATATTGAAGGATATAACGACTTTGCAGAAAAGGGAATAATAGAAGAAAAGCTTCCATGGATTATAATCATAATCGATGAGTTAGCAGACTTAATGATGGTATGTCCAAATGATGTTGAAGAATATATAGGTAGGCTTGCTCAAATGGCTAGGGCTGCAGGAATGCATTTAGTAATAGCAACACAAAGACCATCTGTAGATGTAATTACAGGGGTAATTAAAGCTAATATACCATCTAGGATATCCTTTGCTGTGTCAAGTCAAATAGACTCAAGAACTATACTAGACTCTTCAGGAGCAGAGAAGCTTTTAGGTAAAGGGGATATGCTATATTATCCTGTAGGTGAATCTAAGCCACTTAGGATTCAAGGAGCCTTTGTGTCTGAGGAAGAAGTAGAGACTGTAGTAGAATTTATTCGTAATGGATTAAAGGAATTAGAGTATAAAAAAGAAATCATGGATGAAATAGAAAATAGTGTTTCAAAATCTAAGGGTGGAGAAGATTGTGATGAGTTAATAGATGAAGCTATTAAAATTGTATTAGAAGAAGGGCAAGCTTCAACATCTTTGTTGCAGAGAAGACTAAAAATAGGGTATAATAGAGCGGCTAGAATTATAGATGAAATGGAAGCTGAAGGGATTATCTCTGGTCGTAATGGAAGTAAGCCAAGGCAGGTTTTTGGAAGAGATGATACCATGAGGCAATAATTTCTTAATGAAACTTTCATTACAACACAAAAGAAGAGATTATAAATAATATAGAGATAACTTAGGAGGATAAAGGTGGAAAAATTAAAATTTGGAGTAATAAATTTAGGTTGTGATAAGAATAGAATAGATGCAGAAATTATAATAAGTAGTTTGAAGAGTAGGTATGAAGCGGTGACAGATGAAAGGCAGGCAGACATATTGCTAGTTAACACCTGTGGATTTATAGAAACTTCAAAGCAAGAATCTATTGATACCATATTAGAAATGACAAAATATAAGAAAGATAAATGCAAGGTACTCATAGCTACTGGATGCTTAACTCAGAGATATGGTAGTGAGCTTTTAGAACTTATGCCAGAATTAGATATAATTTTAGGTGTAAATGATTATGATAAATTGCATGAATGTATTGAAAAATCTATGGAAACTGGAGAAAAGAGCTGTATTACAACCTATAGTGATACCAATATAAACATTGGTAAGAGACAGGTTACAACAGGAGGAACTACTGCTTATATAAGAATATCTGAAGGGTGTAACAATATTTGTGCCTACTGTGCAATTCCTAAAATAAGAGGAAGATACAGAAGTAGGGATATAGAAGATATCCTTAAAGAAGCAAAGGAGTTAGCTTTAAATGGATATAAGGAGTTAATTATAGTAGCTCAAGATACTACTAATTATGGGGTAGATATATATGGAGAAAAAACTTTACATATTCTTTTAAGAGAGTTAGGTAAAATTAAAAGTATAAAATGGATAAGACTTCTTTATTGTTATGCAGAAGAGCTAACTGATGAAGTTATAAATGAAATAGCTATCAATGATAAGATATGTAAGTATATAGATATTCCTATACAACATATCAGTGATGATGTTTTAAAGGCCATGAGAAGAAAAGGAAGAAAGAAAATAATCACTGAAAATATTAAAAAGCTTAGAGGTGCAGTTCCTAATATAACTATAAGAACTACTCTTATAGTAGGATTTCCAGGAGAAACAGAAGAGAACTTCTTAGAATTGTTAAATTTCGTCAGAGAAACTAAATTTGATAAGCTAGGAGTATTTACTTACTCTCAAGAGGAAGGTACTTTGGCTGCAGAAATGGAAGGTCAAATAGAAGAAAATATTAAAGAAGAAAGACTTCACTCTATAATGATGGCTCAACAAAGTATATCAACAGAAATAAATAAAAATAAAATAGGTAGAACCTATGATGTATTGATTGAAAGTAAAGAAAAAGGAACATATTGTGGAAGAAGTTATGAAATGGCTCCAGAAATTGACGGAGAAGTTTATATAAAATCTAATAAATTAAGTATAGGTGATTTTGTTAAGGTAAGAATAAAAGATGCACTAGAGTATGATTTAATAGGAGAAATCCTTAAATAATTTTTATATTTATATATTTATAATAAAAATATTAATTAATAATATAGATAAGGATATAAAGTAAAATTAGTATTAATAAACTAAATAATTTTTAGATTTTATTGTATAATGTTTTTATAGGATAAAATAATTTATAATTACTATTATAAATTATTTGTTTTTACTATTTACAATAAGAGGTAAATTTAAATTAGGTAAATAGATTATAAGATTGTTAAATTTCAGGAGTAGGAGATGTTAATGATGAATCTTGCGAATAAGCTTACAGTGCTAAGAATAATGTTAGTTCCAATATTTTTAATATGTGCAATGCTTGATACCACTACAACTAATATTATTGCTTTATCAATATTTATTATAGCTTCAGCAACAGATAAATTAGATGGCTATATAGCTAGAAGCAGAAATCAGATAACTAACTTTGGAAAATTCATGGATCCTCTAGCAGACAAGCTTTTAGTTACCTGTGCTCTAATACTTTTAGTTGAAAAAGGAATTGTTGTAGCCTGGGTAGTAGTTGTAATAATTGCTAGGGAATTTATAGTATCAGGATTAAGGACATTAGCTGCTTCACAAGGCGTGGTAATAGCTGCAAGTAATTGGGGAAAGCTGAAGACTGTAATTCAGATGATAGCTATCATAATGGGACTATTATCTCTAGTATATAATCCAGGGTGGCTTAATATTACAACCCAGGTTACGATATACCTAGCAGCTGCTATAACTATTGGATCTGGAGTGGATTATTTTATTAAAGGAAAAGATATTATAAATATTAATGAATAATGTTTATAATTCTATAACTATGTCAAAAATGGTAAAGAGTTCCTTGAAAGAAATTTAAAGGAACTCTTTACTATAACACTTGACCTGATAAATTAAATACTATATAATAAACATATAAGAACTATTGTTCGTAATGGAAGGATGTGAACCCTAAAGGGGAATTTATGAATAACGATAAATTAAAAGCATTAGAAGCAGCTATGGGTCAAATAGAAAAGCAATTTGGTAAAGGCTCAATAATGAAATTAGGGGAAGAGAGTACTTTAAATATAGACTGCATATCTACAGGATGTTTAGGGCTAGATATTGCACTGGGAATTGGCGGAGTTCCAAGAGGAAGAATAATTGAGATTTTTGGACCAGAATCCTCTGGTAAAACTACTGTAGCTTTACATGTAGTTGCAGAAGCTCAAAAGAACGGTGGTTGTGCAGCATATATAGATGCAGAACATGCCCTTGATCCAGTTTATGCAAAGGCATTAGGCGTAGACATAGATAACTTAATAGTATCTCAACCAGATACAGGTGAGCAGGCTCTTGAAATTACAGAAGCCTTAGTCAGATCTGGTGCAATAGATATAGTAGTTATAGACTCTGTTGCTGCCTTAGTTCCAAAGGCTGAAATTGAAGGTGAGATGGGAGATGCCCATGTAGGTCTTCAAGCTAGACTTATGTCTCAAGCTTTAAGAAAACTTACAGGTTCTATAAACAAATCAAAGTGCTCTACTATATTTATAAACCAATTGAGAGAAAAAGTTGGAATTATGTTTGGAAATCCAGAAACGACTCCAGGCGGAAGAGCTCTTAAATTCTATGCCTCTGTGAGAATTGATGTAAGAAAGATAGATACTATTAAACAAGGAGAAACCTTCTTAGGAAATAGAACTAGAGCTAAGATAACTAAGAATAAAGTTGCACCACCATTTAAACAATCAGAATTTGATATTATGTATGGTGAAGGAATATCTAGGGTTGGGGATATATTAGATATTGGTGTTAAAGAAGAAATTGTCCAAAAAAGTGGCGCTTGGTTTGCCTACGGAGACGTAAGACTAGGTCAAGGAAGAGAAAATGCTAAAAACTTTTTTAAGGAAAACCCAGAAATTGCCAACGAAATAGAAAATAAAATAAGAGAGAAGTACTCTTTGCCATTAAATAATAATTCAGTAAAAGTTGAGAATAAAGTAAAAGAAAATTAAATTACTTTATTAAATCGGATAAAAGATATATAAAGCTTTAAGTAAAAATATATAACTTAAGCTTTATATATCTTTTTTAATTAAAATTTTAAATATTGTGTATGAAATATACAAATAAATGTATAATTAAAGTATGCGATATTTTAATGGAAGAATTAAAGGTGATATTCTAATTAAAAATTTTTTTTAAAAGGTTCAAGCTGAGCCTAAGAGCTAAGTTGAGAGAATTTGTAGTATTTAGTAATAACCTTGACAATGATGTTAAAGTAATATAAAATGAATACAAATACTGGTTTAATATAAGAGGAATTGAATAGAATATGCACCTTTTCGAGCTTTCATTTTACTGCTAATATATGTCATAAAAAAAGCAAAGGAGGTGTTGGAAATTGACTGAACCAAGTCAAATTATTTTAATAATAGCTATTGCGCTAGTTGTTTGTTTAGTCGCTATTTTTGTTTTTATTTATACAAGAAAGAATATATCTTTAGCTAATGTATCTAAATCAGAGGAAGATGCTAAAAAGATTTTAGGTGAGGCACAAAAAGAAGCAGAATCTAAAAAGAAAGAAGCAATCCTTGAAGCTAAAGAAGAAGTGCATAGATTAAGAGCTGATTTTGATAAAGAGTCCAGAGAAAGAAGAAATGAAATTCAGCGATTAGAAAGAAGGGTTCTTCAAAAAGAGGAAACTTTAGATAAGAAAACCCTATCAATAGAAAGAAAAGAAGAAGTATTATCTAAAAAACAACAAGAGGTTGAGACATTAGAATCAGGAATAAAAGAATTATATAATAGTGTAAGAGAAGAATTACAAAGAGTAGCAGGATTAACCTCAGAAGAAGCAAAGCAAATACTATTAGACGAAGTAAAAAAAGAAATTAAACATGAAACAGCAATAATGATTAAAGAAATTGAAGCTAAAGCTAAAGAGGAAGCCGATAAAAAGGCAAGAGAAGTTATAACATATGCTATACAGAGATGTGCAGCAGACCATGTAGCTGAATCTACAGTACATGTTGTATCACTTCCTAACGATGAAATGAAGGGAAGGATTATTGGGCGTGAAGGTAGAAATATTAGAGCCCTTGAAACTTTAACTGGAGTTGATTTAATAATAGATGATACTCCGGAAGCTGTTATTCTTTCAGCTTTTGATCCTATTAGAAGAGAGGTAGCTAAAATTGCCTTAGAAAAACTAATAGTTGATGGAAGAATACACCCAGCAAGAATTGAGGAAATGGTTGAAAAAGCGAAAAAAGATGTTGAGAATGACATAAGAGAAGAGGGCGAGCAAGCCACCTTCGAAACTGGTATCCATGGATTACATGTGGAAATAATCAGACTTTTAGGAAGATTGAAATATAGAACTAGTTATGGTCAAAATGTATTAAAACATTCTATAGAAGTTTCATACTTAGCAGGTCTTATGGCGTCAGAGCTTGGAATGGATCCTACCATGGCAAAAAGGTGTGGATTATTACATGATATTGGTAAAGCTGTAGACCATGAAGTAGAAGGACCACATGCACTAATTGGTGCTGAGTTAGCTAAAAAATGTCATGAATCTCCAATAGTTGTAAACGCTATTGCAGCTCATCATGGAGATGTAGAGTATCAATCTCTAGAAGCAGTACTAGTTCAAGCAGCAGATGCTATATCAGCAGCTAGACCAGGTGCTAGAAGAGAAACTCTAGAAGCCTATATAAAAAGATTAGAAAAATTAGAAGAAATCGCAAACTCATATGAATGTGTAGAAAAGTCATATGCAATTCAAGCCGGAAGAGAAATCAGAATTATGATTAAACCAGATGATGTTGATGATGCAGGTGCTATTGAAGTGGCTAGAGATATTGTGAAGAAAATAGAATCAGAGCTAGAATATCCAGGTCAAATAAAGGTTAATGTTATCAGAGAAACAAGAGCAGTAGAATATGCAAAGTAAAATTAGGTAATGAAAAAGGTGAGTCTCCTATTTAATAGGAGGCTTTTATTTTGTCCATTATTTTAAGTGAAACTATAATTTGCAATAATCTAAAATTGTATTTTCAATAAAAGGAATTTTCAATTAAATGTAGAAATAATATATAGGATTCTAATAATATTAGTTTAATAAGTAGTAATAGTAGTGGGAGGTTTAATATGGAAATATTAAAAGTTTCAGCAAGATCTAATCCTAATTCAGTAGCAGGAGCCTTGGCAGGAGTGCTAAAACAAAGTAGTGGGGCAGAAATTCAAGCTATAGGAGCAGGAGCAATCAATCAAGCAGTAAAGGCTGTAGCTATAGCTAGAGGATTTGTAGCACCTAGTGGAATGGACTTGGTTTGTGTACCGGCATTTACAGATGTTGAAATTGATGGGGAAGAAAGAACTGCAATTAAATTGATAGTACAATCTAAAAATAATTTTTAGGTTATAAAGGCATGAAATTATATTTTTAATTTCATGTCTTTAGTCTTTATATATAGGTAAATAAGTTTCAGAACTTTGGACAAATGTTATAAAAAGTTAGTATTTAAATATAAAAAATGAGAATAATAATAGTAAGTTAAAATTACCATATAATCTTTACACTATATAGAATAAGTGGTATTATACAGATATGAAGTATATCTTTCATATGAAGTTCTAATGCATTTTAAAATTCATTAGATGTAGAATATCCAACTCGTTTATTATATTTTTGAGGATATAATTGAATGAAAAGGTTTAAATAATATTTCTTTTATTTGGATAGTTTTAATTATTTTATATTGTAAAGAATAAATATTAATGGGGGTAGTTATAATGATGCTATCAAAAAAAGCAATGGAAATTTCACCATCACTTACATTAGCAATTACAGCAAAGGCTAAAAAGATGAAAGCAGAGGGGATTGACGTTATAGGCTTCGGTGCAGGAGAGCCAGATTTTAATACTCCGAAAAATATACAACAAGCTGCTATAAAGGCAATTGAAGCAGGTCAAACAAGATATACAGCGGCTTCAGGTATAATTGAATTAAAGGAAGCAGTTGTAAATAAGTTTAAAAAAGATAATAACTTAACTTATAAAACTTCTCAAATTATTATTTCAACAGGAGCTAAACAATGTTTAGCAAATATTTTTCAAGCTATATTAAACCCAGGAGATGAAGTTTTAATAGGTGCTCCATATTGGGTTAGTTATCCAGAACTTGTACAATTGGCTGATGGAGTTCCAACTTTTGTTGACACAGAAGAAAGTAATTCTTTTAAACTAACAATTGAATCTTTAGAAAAAGCAGTAACTGAAAAAACTAAAGCTATGATACTAAATAGCCCTAATAATCCAACTGGAACAGCTTATACGAAAGAAGAGTTAGAGAAAATTGCAACTTTTGCACAAAAACATGATATAATAATTATATCAGATGAAATATATGAAAAACTTTTATATGGAGAAAGTGGTCATATTTCTATAGCAAGTTTATCTGAAGATGCTTATAATAGAACAATAGTAATAAATGGGGTTTCAAAAGCTTATGCTATGACTGGATGGAGAATTGGTTATGCAGCAGCTAATGAAAAAATAACTTCATTAATGTCAAACATACAAAGTCACACTACTTCAAATCCATGTTCAATATCTCAATATGCATCTGTAGAAGCTTTAAATGGAGATCAAAGCGAAGTTGAAAAAATGAAACAGGAATTTAAAAAGAGGAGAGATTTTATGGTAAATAAAATTAATTCTATAAATAACTTATCCTGTGTTAAACCAGAAGGTGCATTCTACGTTATGGTAAACATATCAAAGGTATTAAATAAGGAAGTGGATGGAAAGATTATAAAAGACTCTCTTACATTCAGTGACCTACTTCTTGAGAAGGAGAAGGTTGCAGTAATACCTGGTATTGCTTTTGGAGTAGATGATTTTATAAGATTATCTTATGCTACATCTATGGAAAACATAGAAAAAGGATTGAATAGAATAGAAGACTTTGTTAATGGCATAAAATAATTTCTCGTAAATGAGGTGATAATATGCTAACAAAGGAAATAATCATTAATAGTCCACAGGGATTGCATGCAAGACCAGCAACTTTATTAGTTCAAAAGGCTACTACTTTTAAGTGTGAAGTTACTATAGAATGTAATGGTAAAGGAGCTAATGCAAAAAGTCTCATTGGAGTATTATCCTTAGGAGTTAATAAGGGATATACAGTAAAAATTATAACTAATGGAACTGATGAGGAACTTGCACTTACAGAAATCATTTCTACTGTAGAAGGATTATAATTCAAATAAAAGAACTGCTTAGGCGGTTCTTTTGTTCTATAGTAGATTTGTAAAGGAGGAGGATTTTATGAATGAAATAATATTACATAGTAAAAAGGAACTTTATTTAGAAAGAAATAAACATTTTATTCAATGCTTCCTAGATATTAAAGGTGGAAGAAGTAAATATACAGCCATTAGCTATGAGAAAGATATAAAGGATTTTTTTAATAAGTCAGATGTAACTGATATAAGCATAGAACAGATAAGAGAAATAAATATATTTCACGTTCAAAAATTTATCCTTGATTTGCAAAATAAAGGATTATCCTCTGCAACTATTAATAGAAAGATATCATCTCTTTCTGCTCTTTATAAGTGGCTTATGAAGTATGAAGATAATTACAGTGATATAAGAATTATTAAATTTAATCCTTTTGCTAATGTGAAGGAAGAAAAGCCTATTGTAACTAATAAAGTTACAGAATTTTTGACTGAGGAAGAAAGTAAGATTTTGCTGGGAAGTATTGACACTACAACTGTACTAGGACTTAGGAATAAAGCTATATTAGCCTTAGCACTCACCACTGCACTAAGAAAATCAGAAATGATAAATATAAAAATATGTCATATAAAAAAGTATGGAGAATATGATGTTATAGAAGTCACTAGAAAAGGAAATAAAAAAGATTTAGTAAAGCTTCAACCTAAGGTGAAAAGTTTAATTGAGAAATATATTTTAGTTACGGGAAGAGATAAAGAAGAGTTTAGCAATAGCTATTTATTTATAGGACACTCCTCTAATAATAGAAATGGAGAGAAATTAAATCCTAGTACTTTAAACTATATGCTTAAGAATATATGTAGTAAGTGCAATATAAATAAAAAATTAAAAGTTCATTCCACAAGACATACAGCTATAACCATGGCAATTACTCAAGGGGCCACCATAGAAAAAGTTAGAGAATTTGCAGCTCATAGTAGTATTGCTACTACCAATAGATATGTTCACTCTATAGACAAGCTTAAAGATAATCCGGGAGATAATATGGATATAATATAAAGATATAGGAATTTATTAGAGGCTAAAGGCATACATTTTTAATGTAATATAAAAAATGGAGGTATGTTCATGGCTTTTGATAATGAATATGAATTTGTACCCTTGGCGCCTATGACACATAATTCTTTGCCCGATGAAATGAAAGATTTCATATCTGTATGTGGTATGATGGGAATAATGCCAAGAAATAATTTTATACATCCAATGCAGAAAGAGCTTGCTCAAGTTATAGATTTAAAAGAAACTAATGAGGACATAGATATTCCTGCTGAGACTTATTTAGATGAAGACTTTGAAGATGATGTAGAAAGATATGTGCAGGAGAATGAAAATAGATTACTGAAAGACTTTGATGATGAAAAAAACTTTAATTCTACAAAGATTCCATCAAAAGAAGATAATAATGAAGAACTTATGAGAATAGAAAAAGTTATTAAATCCATAGAAAGAAATAATCTAGGAATATTTAAATTTTTAGAAGTTAATGGAATGCCTTATGAAAAGGCAAAAAAATTTATTAGAAGAATAGTAAGACTATCAATTCGTTATAATGAATAACATGAATAAAAAAATCGACTATGTCGATTTTTTTAATTTTTATAATAAATTATATGGTAATATTTATCCCTAATTATATATATAAATTAATAGGACAGATTATTTTAAGATTTAAATTTAAAATTAATGTTTATTAATTAGAAATGGGGGTATAAAATGAAGTACACAAGATATAATATTAAATCTAAACCAAAGAGTAGTAACAGTTTTTTATTTTATTTAGCTATAACTTTACTTTTGGCATTACTATTAGGAACTTTTATATTTAAATTTGTACTTAAAGACTCAGGTAAAATAGGCTTTATAAAAGGTATAGATATGAATAATTCTAAACAACAACAAAATAGCGGTAAAGTGCCTGGTAAAAGTGAAGTAAAGGAAGAAGGAAATTCAACTGGAGTAAAGGAAGAAAACGCTGTGTCAGAATATAATTTTTATATACTACAGTGTGGTGTATTTAAAGTTAAAAGTAATGCTGATGAAACTTTAAATAAATTATCAGCCTTTGGGAATCCTTTTATAGGGCAAGAGGGAGAGCTATCTAAGGTATATTTTGGAATGTATTCTGATAAAAATATAGAAAATGGAGCTTCAATATTAAAAGAAAAGGGAATAGATAATACTAAAGTAACTATAAACATACCTATGGAAGATAACTCTACAAAACAATTTTGTGAAATTGTAGATAGTTTGTTGCAAGTAGTAAATAAAACTTCAGAAAGTGGTGTAAAATCTATTAATACCAGTGAACTTAAAAAGTGGATAGATGGATTGGAGAAAATAGATGAGAATATGAAACAATATAATGAAGTTAATTCTTTGAAGGAATATATAAAGGCTCTTCCGGATGAAGTAGATAAAAATAAGGATGGAGAAGTACTAAAATATGTCTATGACCAGCTAATAAAGTTTAAAAAATAAGGTATATATTATTTTTAATAAGTTGATATAAGGCTATCTGTGAACAAAAGTTCACAGATAGCCTTAATTTATAAAAAAAGTTTAAAAAATTTGTTATGGTCTTGTGTAAAAAAATATTAAATGTTACACTATATTAGATATAAAATGTTATATTAATTAATACAAATAGTATATTGCACATTTTAAATATACTGGGGGATGTTTTTTTATGGGAAAATCATATAAAACCGCTAAAGAGTATGTATTTATAACTCTTCTGGGGGCTATTTCTGGAAGCTTTATTGGAGAATTTTTAGGAAATACTTTTAAAGCCTTAGATTTTTTAGGAAAAAACTACTTTATAGGATTAAAAAATCCTTTAGTAATTGATTTAAAGGTCTTAGAATTAACTTTTGGACTAGGATTTGGCCTGAATTTAATGGCGATAGTAGGTATGGTTTTAGCAATAGTATTATTTAAGAGATTCTAGGAGGAAGTTATGGAGATAGTATTAGCTTCTGCATCACCAAGAAGACAGGAATTATTAAAAAGGTTAGTAGATAATTTTAAAATAGAGATTAGTAACTTTGATGAGGATTCTGTTGAATTTCAAGGTGATATAGATAAACATGTGTGTGATTTAGCTGAAGGAAAAGCTAGAAATATTTTGAATAAAGTGCAGAAAGATAGTATTGTCATAGGCTGTGATACTGTAGTATATTTAAATGGGAAAATTCTTGGGAAACCAATAAATGATAAAGATGCATTTGAAATGCTAAGTTTACTCAGTGGAAATGTACATAAAGTTTATTCCGGGCTAGTTTTAATAAACAGTGAAACCAATGAATTAATAAGAAAAAGTGTTTGTACTGAAGTTAAATTTATGAACCTATCTGAGGATATGATACTTAGGTATATTAAATCGGGTCAATGTAATGGTAAAGCTGGTGCCTATGGAATACAAGATAATGCTGCTATTTTTGTGGAAAATATTAATGGCTGTTATTACAATGTAGTGGGATTGCCTTTAAATACTTTATATTTATCACTAAGGGAGATGGGGGTAAATCAATAAAGGAGTTAGTTTATGAGCTATAAATTAAAGATTAAAGATTTACCTAAAAATGAAAGACCTAGAGAAAAAATGTTAAGGTATGGGGCAGAATACCTGTCTAATTCTGAACTTTTAGCCCTTATATTAAGGACTGGAACAAAGGAAGATAGTGTTTTAAATCTATGTGATAGGTTATTATCTCATTGTGGAGGCATAAATGGAATTTCCAGCCCTAGTATTAATGATTTAAAGCAGGTAAAAGGAATAGGGGAGGTTAAAGCTACTCAAGTTTTAGCCATTGCAGAGCTAGCTATCAGATTTAATTCTTTTAAATCCGGTGAAGAGCATACTGTAAGTAGTCCTAAAGATGTGTCTAATTATATGATGAGACAAATGAAGGGTTTAAAAAAAGAATATTTTAAGCTAATTATGTTAAATACTAAAAACATAATTATATCAGTTAAAGATATTTCTATAGGAAATTTAAATAGTTCCATTGTTCATCCGAGAGAAGTCTTTATAGAAGCTATAAAGCTTAGTAGTGCATCAGTGATATTGTGTCACAATCATCCATCAGGTGATCCAACACCTAGCAAAGAGGATATACTAATAACTAAAAGACTAAAGGAGTGTGGAACATTACTAGGAATTGAAGTTTTAGATCATATTATTATTGGTAATGAAGCTTATATAAGCTTAAAAGAAAAAGGTATTATATAGATTGAGAGGAGAGTTTTTATGGGTTTTTTTGGAAGTTCTAGAGACATTGGAATAGATTTAGGAACTGCAAACACATTAGTATATATTAAAGGAAAGGGTATCGTACTTAGAGAACCTTCCGTTGTAGCAATAAATAAAAATACAGGAAAAGTTTTAGCTGTAGGTAATGAAGCTAAAAATATGATAGGTAGAACACCAGGAAATATTGTAGCAATAAGACCAATGAAAGATGGAGTTATAGCAGATTTTGATGTGACTGAAAAAATGCTTAGACATTTTATTGAAAAAGTTGGAGGTAAAAATTCCTTTAAAAGTCCAAGAATCATAGTTTGTTTCCCATCTGGGGTAACTGAAGTAGAGAAGAGAGCAATTGAAGAAGCAACTAAGAGTGCTGGAGCTAGAGAAGTTGGATTATTCGAGGAACCAATGGCAGCGGCTATAGGTGCTGGACTTCCAGTTGGAGAACCTACAGGAAGTATGGTTGTAGATATAGGTGGAGGTACTACAGAAGTAGCAATAATATCTTTAGGTGGAGTTGTTACAAGTATGTCATTAAGAGTTGCAGGTGATGAATTAGATCAAGCAATAATAGCATACATAAAAAAACAATATAACTTAATGATTGGTGAGAGAACTTCAGAAAATATAAAAATACAATTAGGTTCAGCTTACGAGGTAGAAGAAAAGGCAGAAAATATGCAAATTAGAGGAAGAGATTTGATAAGTGGTCTTCCTAAAGTAGTGGAAATAGGTGAAGATGAAGTAAGAGAAGCTTTAAGAGAACCTGTATACTCTATTATAGAAGCTATAAAAACAACACTAGAAAAAACACCACCAGAACTTGCAGCAGATATTATGGATAAAGGTATAATGCTTACAGGTGGAGGAGCTTTATTAAAAGGATTAGATGCACTAATAGCCCATGAAACCCATATGCCAGTAAATATAGCAGAAATACCATTAGATTGTGTAGCTGTAGGAACTGGAAAAGCATTAGATAATGTAGATATTATGAGTAGAAGATAAAAAATGAAGATATTCAAGAATAAGCTGGCAGTAATAGTTATACTACTGTCAGTGTCCTTTTTGGGGTTAATTGGTTATTCAGTTCAAAAAGACAATATGTCCATGGTGGAAAATGGTGTAGGAAGTGCTATAAACTCTGTTCAAGGTGTTGTTTATAAAATAGGTGGTAAAATAAAAAGTTCTTTTAGTTTAGTACTTAATATAGGAAATATAAAAAGTGAAAATGATGAGTTAAAAAAACAAAATGAGAAATTGAAATTTAATGCTATTGAAAATGATCTTTTAAGAAAAGAAAATGCCAGACTTAGAGGCATGTTAAACTTTGCTGATGCAAATGCTCAGTATAATTATATAGGCGTAGATATTTTGGGTTTAGTTGGAAATAATTTTTTGGATGGATATATAATCAATAAAGGTGAGAAAGATGGAATAGAAAAAGGTATGATTGCCTTGGAAGGAGAAGGACTAGTTGGTCAAGTTACTAGTATTGGTAGTAATTGGAGTATAGTTCAATCTATTTGTAATGAGAATATGGCTGTAGCAGGATATGTATTGAGCACTGAAGAAAGTAATGGTATTGTAAAGGGGTATAAGGGAAATGAAGATAAATTTCTTACGGAAATTACACGCCTTTCCTTAGATTCAAAAATTAAAGAAGGGGACACTATACTAACCTCTGGACTAGGTGGCATATATCCAAAAGGAATTAAAATAGGAGAAGTTCTAGAAATTTATGAGGATAGAGCAAAGGTCGTGAAGAGTGCAATTGTGAAGCCAGCAGTAGATTTTAACAAGGTAGAGCAACTTGTAATTATAGTGCCAAAGGAAAAAAGAGATGTCAAAAACTAATAATAAATTTAAAAAAATATTATATTTATTTTTAATAATTACCATTCTTTTTATTTTTGATAATACCATTATAACTTTTTTTGCTATTAAAAATATATATCCAAGCGTTCTTTTTGTATTTATAGTTTGTTATTCCATGATAAATGGATATGGTGAAGCAACAATTATTGGTGTTATAACAGGGGTTCTTCAAGACATTTATTTTCCGGGAGTCATGGGAATTAACATGTTAATTAACATGTTAATTTGTTTAATGGCAGCTAAAATTGGAAAAGGAATTTTCAAGGATAAGGTTATAATACCTATTTTTTCAACATTCCTACTAAGTTTACTAAAGAGTATTGCTATTTTTGCTATATTTATATTAATAGGAGCTAGTAATAATTTTTTACACTTAATTATATATAAAGCTATTTATGAGATGATAGTAGCTTTACTGATATATAGGATTATACTTAAGTTTAGTGAAACCAAAACTATAAAAAAGGAATGGAGATTCTAAAGAAAGTATGAAAAAAAATAAAAAAATAATTAGAAATAAAAAAAATAAAAAAATAATTAGAAATAAAAAAAATAAAAAAAGTTTTTCAAGATATAATTTATTTTATATAGCCATGGTAGTTATCTTCATGGGAATTACTTCAAGATTGATTTTTTTACAAATAATAATGGTAGAGGATTATAGAGAAAGAGCAAATAGCAATAAATATAAAACAGTATCCGTTGCAGCAGCTAGGGGAGATATAGTAGATAGAAATGGTAAAGTTTTTGCCGAAAGTGTTCAAAATTATGTATTACAATTTAGTGAGACCGAAGAAAGTAAAAAGTATTTCTTTAAAACTATGTCTAGAGTTTTTGAAATATTAGATAAAAAGCAAATACCAATTGTAGATGAATTTCCTATAATTATAAATAATGAAGGAAAGCTAGAATATAACTTCAAAGCTACCGATGAATCAAGTAGAAAATGGCTAGAACTTAGATTTAAAAAGGATAGAGGTTTTTTAGAGCAGGTAGTAAAGAAAGAATATGGTGAGGGTAAGAAGTTTTCAGAGCTTACAGAAGAACAAAAAAATTATATGGATATTTTGTTATTACAGATAACTGCAGAAGAGGCCTATAAGACTTTAGAGAAAGATTATGGTGTAGATAGATACTATGAATTAACTCTTCATGATAGAAGAAGATTTTTACTATTAAAAGATGCTATGAAGATGCAAAGTTTTTCAGGGTATAGCCCAGTAGTAATTGCAAACACTTTAGATCAAGAAACAGCCTTTGTATTTGAGCAACTACAACCAGATATGCCAGGTATAATAGTTGATACTCAGCCTATGAGATCTTATCCTAATGGAGAATTAGGTTCTGCATTTCTAGGGTACATGTCTCAAATTAACCCTTGGGAACAAGATAAATATGAAGAAAAGGGTTATGATGTAAGTACTGATGACATAGGAAAAGCAGGTATTGAGGCAGCCTATGAAGCCTATTTAAAGGGAACTAAGGGACAAGAGAGTATAGAAATTAATAAGCAAGGACGTAGAGTTAGAACTCTAGGACAGGTAGAAGCTTATCAAGGAAAAACTGTACAATTAAATATTGATATGGATGTACAAAGAGCTGCAGAAAAGGCACTGGATGAAGTGATGACTAATCTTCAAAAGAGTGGAAAAAATTATTATGGAGATAGCACTAATGCCACTAGAGGAGCAGCCGTAGCCATAAGTACTAAGGGGGAAGTGTTAGCCCTTGTTAGTAAACCTGGTTTTGATCCTAATATATTCACAGACCCTGGGAAATTAACTACTGAATTGTCACAACAATACTTTAACCCAGATTTAGAAGCTATGGGAAAAGAGTATATTAAAAAAAGAGGACTTGCAAGTATAAAGGGTGTTTTAACAGATAAGGAATTAACTTTAAGTTTAGCAGAAAGAGAACAATTATTGCTAGAAAAAATGTTTCCAATAGATAAAAGTATACCAGGAAATACTACAAGAAGAGAAGATAGATATGATATATTTCCTAAACCTTTTTATAATTACGGAACCTTATCATTAGTTCCACCAGGATCTACCTTTAAGCCAGTTACCGCTCTTGCAGGGCTAGAGGAAGGTGTTATTACTGGAGACACTACGGTTATAGATGATGGATATTATAATCATAGATATCTTAGTTATGAAGGCGCATGTTGGATATATAATATTAACGGTGGCTCTCATGGACCTACAAATGTGAAGAAAGCTTTAGAGGTTTCGTGTAACTATTTTTTCTATGACGTAGCAGATCGTCTTTTTGTAAAAGGTGGGGCAGAAAAAAGTCCTAAAAATGCTTTAGATTTAATAGCAAAATATGGTTGGCAACTAGGGCTAGGATTACCGCAAGGTAGCGATTTAAAAGCTTCTACAGGTATAGAAATTGAAGAAAATTTTGGTCAAATATATAATTATGAATCAAATAAAAATGTTCAAGCTAATACATTTATAAATCAAATGGCTGAATTCCTACAAAAGGGAATCAGCTCAGTGAATGCATCATCTCACTACAAGCCTTTTGATATTACTCAACAAGATGAGAGTGGTAGCGGAAAAGAATTAGAACAAATAAAACTTACTAACTCTAAGAAAAAGACTTTAGTGGATACTATTAGGGGTGAAATGAAAAAAGATGAAAGCTCTGACTATAATAGTATTATGAAAATATTGAAACCGTTAGTTGAAGATATTATTAACACTAACGAAGATATGAAGGCATTAGGATATTCTGAAGCAGATATAGATAATATTGTTTTAGCAATGTATAATGCTATAAATGATACTAATGGATTTATTAAATCTGCAGCTAATGCCTATAATGCATCCATAGGTCAAGGTATGAATCAATTTACACCATTACAATTAGCTAGTTATCTTGCTACTCTTTTAAATGGTGGAGAAAGATATGAGGTAAAGCTCGTTGATAAAATCATTGATAGTAAGACTAAAGAAGTTATTGAAGATATAGAGCCAAAACTTATAAGCAAAGCTAGTTTCAATAAGGCAAATATTGAAATTATTAAAGAGGGAATGGGGAAGGTTAATCAAGGAGAAAATGGTACATCATCTACAGTATTCAATGGGTTTCCTATACATACTGGAGGTAAAACCGGTACTTCTAACGTTGTAACTCAAACACTACAAGAATCCCTTGGAAGGGATGCAGCTTCTGTATATGTAGGCTTTGCACCCTATGGTAATCCAGAGATTGTAGTATGTTCTATAGTATTCGATGCTGCCCATGGTGATGGAACTATTGCCAAGGCAATGTTCGAAGCTTATTTTAAGGAAGAAATATTAAAAATTGATCCTAATTATGAATTTAAATATAAATAAAGAAAATAACAAATGGATTACCATTTGTTATTTTTTTAAAGGAATATTGTTATATAATAAGTGTTTCAACAAAAAAATTATTTTTTCTCAATATAAAGAAGGAATTTAGGCTCTATACGTTGAAATAGTAAGAATATCTCGATATGTGGAGGTTGCATATGCAAGATGATGGTATAAAATTTAAAGGCGAAAAAGATGGACTTAATTTAGTTGTAAATATTAAACTCTTTAGCTCTATAGAAAGCTTAATTGAAGCATTGAGAGTAAAGCTTCGAAAGGGTAGAAGGTTCTATAAGGGTGCCTCCATTAAAATAACTGTAGATATGAGGCAATTAGAAGCTAGAGATTTAAGAGCAATAAGAGATTTTTTATCAACGGAATTTATGATAAAGGATTGCTCCTTTATTAATTTAGAAGATAGTAATAAAAAGGTTTTTAATGGTATACATGAAGGAAAAACTAAGTTTGTCAGAAAAACTATAAGAAGTGGTCAAAGATTTGAATATTCAGGAAACATAGTTATCGTAGGCGATGTAAATTCTGGAGCAGAGGTATATGCTGAAGGAAATATAGTAGTATTAGGTTCTGTTAAAGGTAGTGTGTATGCTGGTATTAATGGTAATAGTGGTGCTATAATAGCCGCCTTTGCATTAACACCACAAATAATGCAAATTGCTGATCTTATCACTAGATCTCCAGAAGATATGGATAAACCTAGGTATCCAGAATTGGCAAGAATTAAAAATGGAAATATTGTTTTAGAACCATATTTAATAAATAAATATATTTAATCGGAGGTATTAGTAAATGGGAGAGGCCATAGTTATAACATCTGGGAAAGGTGGAGTAGGAAAAACTACTACTACAGCAAATATAGGTACAGCTTTAGCATCAATGGATAAAAAAGTAGTTGTTATCGATGGAGACACAGGATTAAGAAACTTAGATGTTCTCATGGGACTTGAAAATAGAGTTGTATTTACATTAGTTGATGTTATTGAAGAAAAGTGTAGATTGAAACAAGCACTTATAAAAGATAAGAGATTTAACAATTTATTTCTTCTTCCAACAGCACAAACTAGAGATAAAAATGATGTAGATATAAATGAAATGTTAAGAGTGGTAACACAGCTAAAGCAAGAGTTTGATTATGTAATTTTAGATTGTCCTGCTGGTATTGAACAAGGATTTGAAAATGCCATTGTAGGAGCAGATTGGGCTATTGTTGTTGTAAATCCAGAAATCACATCTGTCAGAGATGCAGATAGGGTTATTGGAAAGTTAGATGCTAAGGGGATAGAAAGACAGGAGCTTATAGTTAACAGAATGAACTTTGATATGGCTAAGAATGGTGAAATGTTGACTATAGAAGATATAAAGGAGTGTTTAGCTATTAAAGTTATAGGGGTAGTGCCCGATGATAGAAAGGTAACCATATCTACTAATAAAGGTGAGCCTATAGTGTTAGACAGTTCTGCTTATGCTGGTCAAGCTTTTAAGAATATTGGAAAAAGAATTTTAGGAGAAGAAGTGCCATTCCTAGATTTTAATGAAATATACGGTCAAAAAGGATTTATGGGTGCAATAAAAAAATTATTTGGAGGAGGTAGAAATTAGATATGGACTTGTTTAAAATTTTTTCAAGCAAAGTATCTTCAAAGGATATTGCTGCAGATAGATTAAAGCTTATTCTAGTCCATGATAGAGCTACCGTTTCGCCAGATTTTTTAGAGAATATTAAAATGGAGTTGCTTAAGACTATATCTAATTATGCAGAAATTGAAAGTGGAGAAGAGATTGAAATAAGAATAACTACTAGTGATGAATATGATGGGAATTCCCCAGCTTTAGTGGCTAGTATACCTATTAAAAAAGTTAAGAGAAGATAAGCAATAAAGCTATGTTTTTCATAGCTTTTTTTCCTTGTTATGATATAATAGGAACAGGTATGGAGGGAGATGCAAATGAATAAATTATTAGAAAAATTTAAAATTAATGATAAGTTAATCAAAAATATAGATTTTAGTATTTTAATTGTAGTATTTTTAATTGTAGCCTTTGGTATAGTTAATATTTACTCTGCCATTGGAGCTAAATATGCCATGCTTCAATTTGCTTGGATGATTGTAGGTATGATAACTATATACTTCATATTAACTTTAGACTATGTGCAAATATTAAATTATGCACCTGTTATATATTGGGCAGCGGTTATACTTTTGCTTTTTAATGATATAACTGGTAAAGCGGTAAATGGAGCTAATGCATGGATTAGTTTAGGAAATAGAGCTATTCAGCCTGGAGAGTTTGCAAAAATTGGTATGATCCTTATGGTTGCAAAGGTTATAGAGGATGCTGAAGGTGATATAAATAATATAAAAACATTTTCTAAAATAGCCATGTATGCAGCTATTCCAATGATACTCATTGTAATACAGCCAGATATGGGGCTTACCATGGTTTCATTTTTTATAATGTTGGGAATTGTAATTGTAGCAAACTTAAATTGGAAAATCATAGTTGGAGGTCTTTCAGCAGTAGTAGTAGCAGTTGTAGGAATTTGGAAATCACCTTTTATGAAAGAATATTGGAAAATAAGATTTAAAGCTGTTATTGATCCAGATAGATATGCACAAGCAGAAGGGATGCAGCTAATTCAATCTAAAATAGCCATAGGTTCTGGTGGAATATTTGGTATGGGATTTATGAATGGAAAGCAATATAAGTTTGTACCAGAAAACCATACAGACTTTATCTTTGCTGTGCTAGGTGAAGAGTGGGGATTAGTTGGCGCTCTAGTACTTATGATGTTATATGGAATACTTTTATACAAACTTATAAATATAGCAAAGAACTCAAAAGATATAGCTGGAGGTATTATAGTGGTAGGTGTAATAGCATCTATACTATTTTCAATAATTCAAAATATCGGGATGACAATTGGATTACTTCCTATATCAGGTATAACGTTACCTTTTGTTAGTTATGGTGGAAGTTCTATGTTAACTTATTTTATATCTTTAGGGTTAGCTTTAAACATAGGTATGAGAAAGAATAAAATTAATTTTTAGGAGTGATTTAAATGAGAGTTGCATTGGTTGCACACGATAAAAAGAAGGATGATATCATTGATTTTGCTAAAAGATATAAGGATGTGCTAAAAGATCATGAACTTTATGCTACAGGCACTACAGGAAAACTTATAAATGAAATAGTTGGTCTTCCTATATATAGATTTTTATCAGGACCCTTAGGTGGCGACCAACAAATAGGAGCGAGACTTGCAGAAGGAAATATGGATATGATTATTTTTTTTAGAGATCCTCTTACAGCTCAACCCCATGAACCGGATGTAACAGCCCTTATAAGACTCTCAGATGTTCACTGTATACCTCTTGCAACTAATATAGGTACAGCAGAAGTATTCATGAAGGCTTTAAAAAACAGATAATTAAATTAAAGAGGCTGTCTCAAGACAATTTGTCAATCTTTTTAAAATGTTGAATTTGTACTTTAATATAAGTTCATGATTAACGGGATTTTAGGATTGGCATATATTGAGACAGCCTTTTTTTATTATGTTCTGATGAAAATAAATTTTCTTACCCATCATAAAGTTAGTTTTTTTTAATATATATAAATTAGTAATAGTAAATTATGGGGGGATATTTTATGGGAATTTATAATGAATATTATCAAAAATATTATTCTAATATAAAAAAGCAATCAGGAACTAGTGAGTATAAACCTACAAAATATAGTGGGAATAGTACTAAAGGTAGTAACTATAAATTAAATAGTAGAAGAAATACCTTCCCAATTTATTTAAATGTTTTTGGGAAAGGATTTGCCAATATATTGATTATCCAATGCGTAATAATTCTAGTTCTTCTAGCTGGACTATTTGTAGCTAGAACATATCCTAACAGTTATGTTAATAAGGTATATGATAAGAGTATAGCAATTATAAATAATGGTTTATTGAAGGAAAAAAATATAACTATTGAGAATATAGTCCAAGCATTTAAAGAGAAAAGTATACTGGATATATTTAAGGAAGAAAAAATAACTGAAGTTTTTAATGAAGTAAAGTCTATGGTCAATTTTGAAGAAAAGAAAGAAAATTATATAAAAGAAAATTATGTAAACCCCATAACCATAAAGGATAAAAATCAAATCACTATAAAAGATAATAAACTTTCTTTAAGCTTAACTAGTGAAAGTGATATAAAAGCATCATTTCCAGGAAAGGTAAAGAGTATTACTGAAGGAAAAGAAATTACTTTAATCCTAGACTATGGTGATGGTATTGAGATGAAATATTTTGGTCTAAGCGGTAGTAAAGTTAAAATTGGAGATGCTGTTGATACAGGAGAAGTTATTGGTACAGTTAAGGGAGATGAAGGCAATATATTAAGTATAGAAGTATTTTATATGGGAAATATTTTAAACCCAGAGAAATGCTTTAATTTTGAAACTATGATATAGCAAGATTATTAGGGGGAAATCATTGATACGAATAAGCAAATACTTAATACCCTATATAATTTTAATATTGATTATAGGATTTAAAAGTGAGTTAATTATAGGTTTTATAATCATAATCATCCATGAAATCATTCATTTAATAACAGCAAGAATATTAGGTTATTCAGGATTTTCTATAGACATATTACCAATAGGTACTACTTTAAGATTAAAGGAGCTAGAAGAGGCAACCCCTAAGGAAGATATTATTATATCCCTAAGTGGTCCTATAGGGAATTTTTTAATTGCTTTAACTAGTTATTTTTTAGGCAAATATTTTTCTAACTCTAGTTTTATTGAATTTTGCAATTATAATTTAGTTATAGGTATATTTAATCTTATACCAGCATTTCCTTTAGATGGAGGTCGTATATTAAGAGATATTCTTAATATTAAACTCATATATAAAAAAGCTAATAAGATTGCGCTAAATATAAGTATAGTAATAGGATATATATTTGGAGCAATCTTTTTAATGGGATTATGCTTGGAGCGACTGGTTTTAGATTTTGCATTTTTTTCTATATTTATATTAATGATTTCCTATAAGGAAAAAGGGAGGATAGCTTATATAATAATGGGATATATCATCAAAAAAAAGGAAAAGTTAATAGGTAGAGGATACCTAGAAAATAAAAGTATTTCTGTTTATTACAAAATAAATATATTACAATTAATAGAATTAATAGATAAAAATAAGTATAATGTATTTACTGTACTTGATGATGAAATGAACATGATAGGAGTTTTATATGAAGAGGATATATTAAATGGAATTAAGGAATTGGGAAATATAACTCTTGAAGAACTTCTAGAAAGCTATGAAAAATAGTATAGTTACTTGAAATATTATATAGTTGTGCTAAAATGAAACTTAGCTTCAGAGGATGTAAAATCCTCTGAAGCTAAGTTAAATTAACTTAAGGAGGATACTCAATGAATAAAATTTCCGACGATATTTTGTACAGAGTTGAGAAACCAGCTAGATATATAGGTGGAGAATTAAACTCATATAATAAAGATAAAAACAATGTAAATATCAGATATGCTTTTTGTTTTCCAGATGTTTATGAAGTGGCAATGTCCCACTTGGGAACAAAAATTCTATATCATCTTATGAATGAGAGAGAGGATACCTTCTGTGAAAGATGCTTTGCACCTTGGCCAGATATGGAAAAACTACTAAGAGAAAATAACATTCCGCTAGGAACTCTTGAAACTAAGGATTCCCTTAGTGAATTTGATATTTTAGGATTCACTCTTCAATATGAAATGAGCTATACTAATATCTTAAATATGCTAGATATGTGTAATATACCAGTTAGAGCTTCAAAAAGGGGAGAAGAATATCCTATCATCATGATGGGAGGTCCTTGTGCCTATAACCCTGAGCCTTTATATGATATAGCTGATGTCTTCATATTAGGTGAAGGAGAAGAAGTTACCCATGATGTTTTAGATGTTTATAAGGAAATGAAGGGTAAATCAAAGGCCGAATATCTAAGAGCTATTTCAAAGATTCAAGGAGTTTATGTACCATCCCTTTATGACGTAAATTACAACGAAGATGGTACTATTAATGAGATGACTCCAAAGCATGAGGATGTACCTAAAACTGTTAAAAAGAGAATAGTCTCAGATTTTAATGCTAACAATTCTCCAGAAAAATTCATAGTTCCTTATACAGAAATTATTCACGATAGAATAGTTATAGAGACCTTTAGAGGATGTACAAGAGGATGTAGATTCTGCCAAGCAGGAATGATATACAGACCAGTTAGAGAAAAAACCACAGAAAAACTTATGGAGGAAATCGATGTTCTTGTAAAAAACACAGGTTATCAGGAGATTTCTCTAAGTTCCTTAAGTATTTGTGACTACTCTAATATCCAAAACTTAATATTTTCTTTAATTGAAAAGTATGGAGAAGAAAAAATAGGAGTATCTATACCATCAATTAGAATAGATGCCTTCTCTGTAGATTTAATAAAGGAGATACAAAAGGTAAGAAAGACAGGATTAACCTTTGCTCCAGAAGCTGGAACTCAAAGGATGAGAGATGTAATAAACAAAGGTGTAACAGAAGAAGACTTACTAAGATCTGCTAGAAATGCCTTTGAATCAGGTTGGTCAACTATAAAGTTATACTTTGTTATAGGACTTCCTTACGAAACCGTAGAAGACGTAGAAGGAATTGCGCACTTAGCAGAAAAGGTAGTAGAGGAATACTTCCATGTACCTAGGGATGTAAGAAAGAGGGGTTTAAGAGTTACAGTAAGTACTTCTATATTAGTACCAAAGCCATTTACACCTTTCCAATGGGCTCCAATGAATCAAGTGGCTGAGGTAAGAGAAAAAATTTCAAGTCTTAGAGATGCTATAAAAAGTAAGGCTATTAACTACAATTGGCATGAATCGGCACTTAGCTACCTAGAAGCAGTATTTGCAAGAGGGGATAGAAAACTTTGTGATGTTCTAGTAAAGGCCTTTGAAAAGGGAGCTAGATTTGATGGTTGGAACGAGTACTTCAACTTTGAATTGTGGCAAGAAGCTTTTGAAGAATGTGGGGTAGATGGAGAATTCTATGCTTATAGAGAAAGAAGTTATGATGAAATCTTACCATGGGACTTCATTGATATAGGAGTAAGTAAAAGCTATCTAATAAGTGAAAATGAAAAAGCTAAAGAAATGGTTTTAACACCAGACTGTAGAGAGAGATGTACAGGATGTGGAATCAATACTAGTTTTAAGGAAAGGGAGTGCTTTCATGGTGCGTTATTTAATAAAATACACTAAAGAAAGTGAAATAAAGTTTTTATCTCATTTAGATTTAATGAGAACTATACAGAGGGTTATAAGAAGAGCAAAACTACCAATAGAGTATTCTAAGGGGTTTAATCCTCATATGAGCATATCTATAGCACAACCCCTATCAGTAGGGGTATATTCTACAGGAGAATACTTAGATGCAGTGTTTATTGAAGCTATTGATGAAAAGGAAATTATAAAGACTTTAAATGAAAATACAGTAGGGGGAGTTAAATTTTTGTCTGTTACCAAGGTAGCCAGAAAAGAAGGACAGAAAAATCAACAAGCCATGGCTACCATAGATGCAGCTAAATATATAATAAAGTTTAAACTTCAGGATGAGTCTGCACTAGATATGGATTCTTTAATGAATTTAAGTCAATGGACAATTTTAAAGAAATCTAAATCAGGAGAAAAGGAAACAGATATTAAGCCTTTAGTTAAAGAGATAAAGTACTCCATAGATAATAAAATATTAACTATAGAAGGACTTCTTAGTTGTGGAAGTAGAGAAAACCTATCAGCAAGTTTACTTAGTGAATTTATAAAAACTCACGTAAATGGAATTAAGGAAGATGCCTTTGTTGATATAAAAAGAGTAGAAATGTATGCTTTTAAAGGAAAAGAACTACTTACACTTCAAGAGTATTTTGCACAGTACTAGGAGTTGATTTAATGAAAAAAATATTCATTGAAAGACAAAATACATTATTAAAGATTGCAGTAAAATATGGTGATATTCTTAAAGAATGTTTTATAGAAGAAGATACAGAAGGACCTAAAGTAGGAGACATATATAGAGGTGTAATTAAAAATATAGTACCTTCTATTCATGGTGCTTTCGTAGATATAGGTTATGAAAAAAATGGATATCTTTCCCTAGAAAAAAATCAGCATATAAACACCCTTAAAAAAGGTGATGAAGTTATGGTAGAGGTAGTAAAGGAAGAGATAGATAAAAAAGGCCCAAAGGTAACTAGAAACCTTTCCTTACCAGGAGCCTATGCAGTACTTACTAAAGAACATAACCATATAGAAATTTCAAAAAAGATTAAAACGCCTAATTTTAAAGAATTGATAGAAAAAACTATATCAAAACCTGAGGATGTTGGAATAATAATTAGAACAAAAGCAGAAAATATTGATATAAACATTTTAAAGGAAGAAATAAGTGAGTTAATACATAGATATGAAGAAATATGTAATAAGTTTACTTACTCATCTAAAGTGGGAACTCTCTATAAAGACAATGGGATCCTAAGTAGGGTTTTAAGAAATTATACTGAAGGTGGAGCTGGGATAGTAGTTGATAATTATGAAGATTACCTTTACTATGAAAAATTAATTAAAGAAAAGCGCTTAGAAAATATTGATCTCAGTTTTTATGAAGGAACTTTATCCATATTTGATAATTATGGCATTGAAAAAGAAATTTTAGCTTTAAGACATAATAAAATTAACTTATCCAGTGGTGGTAACATTGTGTTAGAACGAACTGAAGCCATGAATGTGGTGGATGTAAATACAGCTAAAAACATAAAGCCATCATTAAAGGAAAAAAATATTTTAATAACTAACATGGAAGCTGCTAAGGAAGTAGTAAAACAGATAAGACTGAGAAATCTAGGTGGGATAACAGTAGTAGATTTTGTAGATATGAAATCTAATGAAGATAAAGCTGAAGTTTTAAAGGTTCTACAAGAAGAGTTTAAGGATGATAAGCATAATACTAAAATATATCCTTTCACAGAATTAAATTTAGTTCAGATAACTAGAAAGAAATATGGCAAATCCATATGTGATTATGTTTTTAATTCCTGTGTTCATTGTAAAGGTACAGGAGAAAAAGTATCTTTACAATATATATTAAGCATTTTAAAAGGTAAAGTGAAAAAAATAAAATCAGAGCAGGGAATTAAAAATATCTATATAGAACTAGATAAAAACTATGAGTATGAAATAAACAATGATATAGTAACTTTTGTGGAGAAATTAGATGGTCTAGACTGTGATATTTTTATTAGATTTCAGGAAAATCTAGATAATTTTAAAGCTGAATCTTTAATTTTCCATAGCCAAGTTGAAGCTATGCAAGAATTAAAAGTATTTTCTGCAAAAACTAGATGTAACTAATAATTTTGAATAAGATGTCAATATTAGAGATGATAGCCATCAATAAAAAAATACCATAAGTTGCTTTACAATCATCAGCGTATGTGTTAAAATGTCATTTGTAGACCGCACACATAAGGTTTTTAAACTAACTTTAGAATTTTGTAAAGAATTTGCAAGTTATACCTGAGATGGCGAGACTGGATTGAGGAGGTGTATTTAATGTACGCAGTTTTACTTACTGGAGGAAAGCAATACAGAGTTCAAGAGGGAGACGTTTTATTCGTTGAAAAACTTGAAGCTGAAGTTGATTCAACTGTAGAATTCGATAAAGTTTTAGCAGTTGGAAAAGAAGACGGTTTAGTAGTTGGAAAGCCTGTAGTTGAAGGAGCTAAAGTTGTTGCTAAAGTAGTAGCACAAGGAAAAGCTAAGAAAGTTATAGTTTTCAAATATAAGCCAAAGAAAGACTACAGAAAAAAACAAGGTCATAGACAACCATTTACTAAAATTGTAATTGAGAAGATTGAAGCTTAATTATGATTAAGGTAACTTTCAAAAGAACAAAAAGCATGTTAGTATCATTTCATGTATATGGGCATGCTGAGTATTTTGATGTTAAGCAAAATACAACTGTTTATGATGATGTTGTTTGTGGTTCTGTAAGTAATTTAGCCCAGGTAACAATCTTAGGAGTGTTAGAGGTGCTAAAGTTAAAACCTACATATATCGCGGAAGAGGGAAACATAGCTTTAGATGTATCTAAGTTATCTCATGTGGAAATAGAAAGTACACAAGTCCTACTAGAAACGATGTTATTGGGATTGAAAAATTTAGAAATTAGTTATGGAAAATATATCAAAGTTGTAGTAGAGGAGGTGCAGTGATATGTTACTAATAAACCTTCAGTTATGTGCTCATAAAAAAGGAGTAGGTAGCTCTAAGAACGGTAGAGATAGTGAATCTAAGAGATTAGGGGTTAAACGTGCAGACGGACAATTTGTACTTGCAGGAAACATCCTTGTAAGACAAAGAGGAACAAAAATTCACCCAGGTACAAACGTTGGTATCGGTGGAGATGACACTCTTTTCGCTAAGGTTGATGGAGTTGTAAGATTTGAAAGAGTGGGTAAAAACAAGAAAAAAGCTAGTGTTTATCCAATCGATGTAGAAATTGCAATAGCTGAATAGTTAATTAAGCACCCGTAAGGGTGCTTTTTTATGACATAGGACAATTATTTATTCTATGTTATAAAAAAACATCCCTAGGTGTTAATTAGTTTTAAAATAAAACATAGGTAAAATTATTATTTTTGTAAATAATAATATACGTATACTTAATTCGTAAAAATATCAAAGGATATTTTGTTAGGAAGGTGAAATAATAATGTTTATAGATACAGCCAAGATTTTTGTACAGTCCGGAGATGGTGGTAATGGTTCCATTCATTTTAGAAGAGAAAAGTTTGCTCCACTAGGTGGACCAGATGGAGGAGATGGTGGAGATGGTGGAAGTGTCATATTAGTAGTAGATAGTAATATGACTACCCTATTAGATTTTTCTTATCACCGTAAATTCGTAGCTCCTAATGGAGGAAAGGGTGAAGGCTCTAAATGCTACGGAAGAGGTGGAGAAGATATTATTATCAGAGTTCCAATGGGAACTATAGTTAAAGACTTTGAAACAGATAAAGTTATGTGTGACTTAGCTCATGACGGCGATAAATTTGTAGTATGTAAAGGTGGAAAAGGCGGAAAAGGAAATGCAAAATTTTGTACTCCTACAAGACAGGCACCAAACTTTGCAGAGCCAGGTATGCCAGGAGAAGAAAGATGGATTAAGCTAGAACTTAAACTTTTAGCCGATGTAGGACTTCTAGGATTCCCTAACGTAGGAAAATCAACGCTTTTATCCATGGTATCTAAGGCTAGGCCAAAGATAGCTAACTACCATTTTACTACTATAAAACCAAATCTTGGAGTAGTAGCAGTGAAGGGTATAGAGCCTTTTGTTATTGCTGATATTCCAGGTATCATAGAAGGAGCAGCAGAGGGAGTAGGATTAGGATTAGAATTCTTAAGACATATAGAGAGAACTAGAATGCTTATTCATGTAGTTGATATTTCTGGAGTTGAAGGAAGAAATCCTATAGAAGACTTTAAAAGAATTAATGAAGAACTTAAAAAATATAGTATAAAGCTATGGGATAGACCACAGATAATTGCAGCAAATAAATCTGATATGCTCTATGATGAAGAAGTTTATGAAAACTTTAAAAAAGAATTACAAGCTATGGGCTATGATAAGATATATAAGATATCTGCAGCTACAAATGAAGGTGTAGATGATCTTATGAAAGCTGCAGCTGAAATGCTTAGTACAATTCCAGTTAAGGAATTAGAGATTTCGGAAGATGATAAATTTATTCCTGAAGAAAAGAGATTTACATATGAAATAAATGAAGTCGAAGAAGGTATATTTGAGATTACAGGATCCTTTGTAGATAGATTATTAACTAGTGTAAATGTAAATGAGCCAGATTCATTAAGATACTTCCATAAAGTTTTAAGAAACAAAGGAATTATCGATGAGTTAAAGGATATGGGAATACAAGATGGTGACCTAGTAAGATTAAATGATTTTGAATTTGAGTTCTTATTATAAAATTAGGGGGAAATAAATAACATGATAACAACAAAACAAAGAAGCTATCTTAGATCTCTTGGAAGTCAATTAGTACCAATATTCCAAGTAGGAAAAGGTGGCATAGAAGAGAACTTTCTTAAGCAGATAGATCAAGCTCTAGAATCAAGAGAGCTAATCAAGATAAAAACTTTAAATAATAGTGGGATTACAGCAAGAGAAGCTTCAGAAATTTTATGTGAAGAATTAGGTTGTGAAGGAATTCAAGCTATAGGAAGCAAATTAGTTATATATCGTAAATCTAAGAAAAATCCTAAAATAGAGCTTCCTAAATAAAATACATTTAATAGAGTTTTAGAAACCTTTAAATATATGTAACTTTTAAACAGGTATTCCATTTATAGTTGGTAAAATACTTCATATATGGTATTATAATTTAAAGAGGTAATAGCATGAAAAAGGCAATTTTTGGAGGAACTTTTGATCCTATACATATAGGACATATTCATATAGCTTATGAAGCACTATATAATTTAAGCCTAGATGAAGTCATATTTATGCCAAATGGTCGACCACCACATAAAAGGGCTAGAGTTGTGACAGAAGAGAAAATTAGGTATAAAATGGTTTCTCAGGCCATAAAAGGGGAGAAAAAGTTCTCCATAAGTGATTTTGAGATAAAAAGTGACAGTTTAAGTTATACTTATAATACTCTAATGCAGTTTAACCATAGAGAACCTTATACTCAATGGTATTTCTTAGTTGGAGTAGATAGTTTAATGACTTTAAGGCAGTGGAAAAATATTCACATCATATTAGATAACTGCACTTTAGTTGTGTTTTCTAGAACTGGATATGCTATGGATGATGTATTAAAAATGAAAAAGGATTTAGAGAAAGAGTATGGCAAAGAGATAATTTTGTTAGAAATGTCTCTTTTAGATATATCATCTACAGAAATTAAAAAGAAAATTTCAGAAGATAAAATGGTTAATTACCTTCTTCCCCTAGGGGTAGAGGAGGTAATTAATCAATATAATTTATATAGAAATAAGGTGTAAGGTATGTGGCAGGAAAATAGAATAAAAGATTATATAAAAATTCATCTTACCAAGGAGAGATATAACCATAGTTTAGGTGTAATGAAAACTAGTGAAGACCTTGCAAAACATTATGGTATAAATCCTAATAAAGGTAGAATAGCTGGGCTTTGTCATGATTGTGCTAAAAATTTTTCTGCCAATGATTTAATTAATAAAGCAAGGAGTAATGGAATAATTATTTCAGATATATATTACAAATCTCCTCAGCTTTTACATGGTTTAATTGGAGCATATATTTCAAAGGAAATGTTCCATGTGGAAGATGAAGATATTTTAAATGCAATAAAATATCATACTACAGGACGAGAAAATATGTCAACATTAGAAAAAATAGTTTATATTGCGGATTGTATAGAGCCTTCAAGAAATTTTAAAGGTGTGGAAGAATTAAGAACTTTAGCCTATGAGAATATAGATAAAGCTCTTTTAAAATCTTTTGATGATACTATAATGTATATATTATCTAGAAACTCAATAATGCATATAGATACCATTAAAGCTAGAAATTATTTGTTAGTTACTAAAAGAAACTGATATTACTAGGTAAAAATTATCTAATAATATATAATAATTTAAATTGGGGAGGCAAAAAAATGGATAAAATCATAATCAACACTGAAAAAGCACCTGCAGCTTTAGGGCCATACTCACAGGCAGTTAAGGTAGGAAATTTACTATACACTTCAGGTCAATTACCAATAAATCAAGCTGGAGAATTAGTAAATGATGATATACAAAAGGCTACAGCTGTGTGCTTAGAAAATGTTAAAGCTATTCTTGAAGAGGCTGGTACATCCTTAGATAAGGTTGTAAAAACTATGGTATTTATAAAGGATATGAATGACTTTGCAGCCATGAATGAAATATATGGAAAGTATTTCAATGCAAATCCACCTGCAAGATCTTGTGTTCAACCAGGGAAATTACCAAAAGATGCTTTAATAGAAATAGAAGTAATAGCAATAGTAGAATAATTAAGTATATGATTAAGCCTCCTACACAAGGAGGCTTAAATATTTATAAATAGAGGTGACTAGAAGATGAGTGTTATTACATATAAGGTAGGAAAAGAAGGCCAGGATATGAAGATAAGAGACTACATGAAGGAGAATTTAAATCTTTCTGGTAGATTCATTCGTGGTTCAGCTATGGATAGAAGGTTAAGAGTAAATGGTAAAGAAGTAAAGCTTAACTATAAACTTCAAGAAGAAGATATTATTGAGGTTACTGTAAATGCAGAGGAAAGCCAAAATATAGAAGGTGAAGATTTAAACATAAAGGTTATTTATGAAGATGATGATTTATTAATAGTTGATAAGCCTCCTTTTATGGTAGTTCACCCAACTAAAAGTCATCCTATGGGAACCTTAGCAAATGGAGTTATTCATCATTTTAGAAGTAATAATGATAATTCTATAGTAAGATTAGTTAGTAGATTAGATAGAGATACTTCTGGACTTATTATGATAGCTAAAAATCAATTTTCTCACATGAACTTAGCAAAATCCATGGAGAAGAATTTAATTAAAAAGTCTTATTTAGCTATAATTCATAGAAACCTTGAAAATCAAGAAGGTACTATAGACCTACCTATAGGAAGACCTACAGATGAAACAATAAAAAGAGCAGTTTTACAGGATGGTCAAAGAAGCATTACTCATTATAAGGTAAAAGAGAGTTATAAAGAAGGAACTTTAGTAGAATTGGTCTTGGAGACTGGAAGAACCCATCAAATAAGGGTACATTTAAGCTATGTAGGATGTCCTATATATGGAGAACAACTCTATAGTGATTTTAATGATGAAGAATTAATATCTCGTCAAGCTCTACATGCCTATGCTCTAACATTGCCACATCCTCGAAGTGGTGAGATTTTAAACTTTGAAAGTGCTCTTCCAGAGGATATGACAAAGCTTATACATAGCTTTCAATCCATATAGAAAATTCATAGCCGGAGACCTAGCAGCTCTTTACTCCCACTTTTAAGAAGATAGGAGTATTAGAGTCGGAAGTCATAGGATAAAGAAATGGTGCTGCATTATTATCTAATGAAGCACCATTTATATTTTGATAAATTAATATTTATTTCTGTATGAATTATACGAAGAGAAAAGTTTTTTTCGTTTTTTGGCTAATTTTCTTTTCTTAATAATATATATAATAGCTAATATTAGAAGAATAATTCCTAAAACTACTCCACCTATAATCATAAATAGATTTTTATAGCTTATAGTGTTATCCTCTGTAGTAACTAGATTACCAACTACAGGAAGCACTTCTTCTTCGTAATCCTTACCACTTAAAACCTCACTACTATAGCTTTGACTATTATAATTAACTGCAACAGTAGTAATAGGCTCACCCTTATTAAAAAATTTATTACTAAGCGTATCCTTATTAATTACTATGGATGGCTTTTCTTTAGAACTGTTATCCTTGGTATATAGTATGTCTTTATCAGCCAATAAGGGAATAATTGAACCATTAGTAGTTTCGTAGGTACCTATTTCTTCACCTTTTGAAAAAGCTTTTTCAGTGGAAAAGTTTTTAAAGGCCCAATCAAAAAGTTTAGGAGTTTCATCATAATAGGCTTTATTTTCATCAAATAATATTGCTATTATAAACTTGTCATCCCCTTTACAAGCAGAAGCTACAAAAGAATGGCGGGATTCATCAGTATAGCCTGTTTTGCCAGCAATGGCATCTGGATAATAGCATTCATAAGCATCATGAAGTAGTCTATTATCATTCCAAAGAGGTCTTTTTTCTTTAAAAATATTTGTAGGCTGTAAGAAAGTGGATTTAGTTTTAGATATTTCAATATATTTTTCGTGATTCAATAATTCTTTTTCCATAAGAGCTAAATCATAAGCTGTAGTTCTATGTTTATCATCATAAAGTCCATGAGGATTTACAAAGTTGGTATTTTTACAACCCAGTTCCTTTGCTCGTTGATTCATTAATACAGCAAACTCTTCAATGGAGCCAGATATATGCTCTGCTAGAGCAGCAGCACAATCATTTGCGGAAACCATTATTACTGAATATAACATTTCTTCTACAGTCATCTTTTCTCCCACATCTACATAGATTTTTGAACCCTCAATGGTAGGAGGAAATTCGCCTACAGTTACAACTTCATCTAAATCACAATTTTCTAGAGTTAGAAGTACTGTCATTAGTTTTGTTGTAGATGCTGGTGGATAAGGTTTATTTTCATTTTTACCATAGACCACTGCCCCAGTATTAGCATCCATAACTACCACGCTTTTACCAGTTATTGAAGGTGGGTCTGAGTATGCATATGCATTACCATAACTTAATAGGGTTATAGCAAAAAATGATAATATGATAAATAATAGTTTTTTCATAGAAATCTCCTTACTATACATATTTAATTTTTATCTAGTAACTTTTTTAACACATAATACATTATTATATCAAAAAAAAGTTGGAAGTACGATAATAATTTATAAATAATATGGATAAGATGTTAATTAAGAGGTGTATTAAAGTGAAATTAAAAGAAAAAATAGTAGGAGCATTATCCATATTAATACTTAGCATTATATTTTTGGTAGCAGGATACATAATTAATAATAATAAAAAAGAAGAATATAAAGAGGTATTCCTTGATGAACAACAATATTTTCAGGGCCAAAATTCAAAAGGTGATGGAGAAAATGAAAATATTGAGAATAAAGATAGTGAAAATCAAGAAAAAATAAGTGATAGTAAAATAGTTGTAGATATAAAGGGTGCAGTGAAAGAGCCTAAAGAATATGAATTAAAAGCAGGTTCTAGAGTAAGAGACCTAATTGAAATTGCAGGGGGACTGACGCCAGAAGCAGATGAGGAAAAGATATATTTTTCTAAAATACTAGAGGATGAACAATGTATTAAAATATATAAAATAGGAGAAGAAGTATTAGATTCAGAAATTGAAGTTGAAGGACAGCAGGAAAAGAGTACAGAAGCTGTAGATTCAAAAGGAAAAATAAATATAAATAAAGCAACGGTGGATGAGCTTATGACCATTCCAGGTATTGGTCAAGTAAAAGCTCAGAGTATAGTAGATTACAGAAATAAAAATGGAAAATTTAACTCCGTAGATGAATTAACAAACATAACGGGGATAGGAGTAAAAACCTTAGAGAAATTGAGAGATAAGGTAGACATAAAATGAGTATTAGTATAGAATTATTAAAGAATTAGTATGATTTTTAATACTAAATAGAATTTAATTTAATAAAAAATAAAGTTTGTTTTTATCATAAAATAAGGAGGTAAAACCATGTCAAAAAGATTAACAGAACTTTCAAAGACATCTGGATGAGCAGCTAAAATAGGGCCGGAGACCCTTTCAAAAATACTAGGTAAGTTACCTAAAATGTCAAATGAAAACCTATTAGTAGGAATAGAAACTTCTGATGATGCAGCAGTTTACAGGCTAACAGAGGATATAGCAGCTATTCAAACCTTAGATTTTTTTACTCCAGTTGTAGATGATCCTTATACCTTTGGAGCCATAGCAGCTGCAAATTCTCTAAGTGATGTTTATGCCATGGGAGGAAAGCCTACAGTAGCCATGAATATAGTTTGCTTTCCTAATTGCCTTAATATAGATATATTAGGAGAAATTTTAAAAGGTGGCGCTGATAAAGTCATAGAAGCAGGTGCCGTAGTGATTGGTGGACATACTGTTGAAGATGATGAACCTAAGTATGGATTATCTGTTATGGGAATAGTACATCCTGAAAAAGTCCTTAAAAACCATGGTTGTAAGGTGGGAGACGTACTTATATTAACAAAGCCTATAGGTACAGGAATTGTTAATACAGCTATAAAGGCAGAAATTGCATCCAAGGAAGCATATGATGAAGCTGTAAAGGTTATGAGTACTTTAAATAAATATGCAGGTGAAATTATAGTAGATTACAACATAAATGCATGCACAGATGTTACTGGATTTGGGATAATGGGTCATGGATATGAGATGGCATCAGCTTCTGATATCACTATAAAGTTATTTAAAGATAAAATTCCAGTGATTAAAGGTGCTAGGGAATATGCTGAGATGGGTTTAGTGCCTGCAGGAACCTATAACAATAAAGGATATTTAGATGGCAAGTATAAATTAGAGGATATTCCGGAATGGCTAGAGGATGCTTTATTTGATCCGCAAACCTCAGGAGGCTTATTAATATCTACTCCTCAAGATCAAGTTCAGTCTATGATGGAAAGATTAATGAAGTTAGATATAAAACCTGCCATTATTGGTGAAGTAATTGAAAAGGGTGAAGTACCTCTAGTTGTAGAATAGATAGTCATCCATAAGTTGTATCTTATTAAAAATGCATGGGAGAAGTAAAATGAATAAGGAATTATTAAGAAAATTACCTAAGATAGATGAACTGTTAAAACTTCAATCAGTAAATAAGTTAATAGAAGAAAATTCTAGAACCATAGTTTTAGAATCCTTAAGGGAAGCTATAGAATTTTATAGAAATGGTATATTAAAAGGAAACATAGATAGTTTAAATACAGAGGAAGTACTAGATTTTGCAGTTCATATCCTAGAAAATAAAAATAAAATGCACCTAGAAAGGGTGATAAATGCCACAGGAACTGTTATACATACTAATTTAGGTCGTTCACTTTTAGGAAAAAAGGCTATAGAAAATGTGATAACAGTGGCAGGTAGCTATAATAATTTAGAATATGACATAGAAAGTGGAAAGAGAGGTTCTAGATATTCTCACATAGAAGAAATTATTAAAAAGGTTACTGGAGCAGAAGCTGCCATGGTAGTAAATAATAATGCTGCGGCTATAATGTTAGTTCTAGATACCTTAGCAAAGGAAAAGGAAGTTATAGTTTCTAGAGGAGAACTAGTAGAAATAGGTGGCTCCTTTAGAATACCAGAAGTTATGAAGTTTAGTGGAGCTAAGCTAGTAGAAATAGGAACTACAAATAGAACTCATCTATATGATTATGAAAATAATATAAGAGAAAATACGGGAGTATTTTTAAAGGTTCATACCTCTAACTTTAAAGTTTTAGGCTTTACAGAAGGAGTGTCATTAGAGCAGCTTGTAGAACTGGGAGAAAAGCATGAAATCCCAGTGGTAGAAGATATAGGTAGTGGAGTTCTTATAGACTTTGGTAAATATGGTTTTACTTATGAACCTACCGTCCAGGATAGCATAAAAAAAGGTATTGATGTAGTAACCTTTAGTGGAGATAAGATGCTAGGTGGTCCACAGGCAGGAATCATTGTTGGGAAAAAGAAATATATAGATAGAATGAAAAAGAATCAATTAACTAGGGCCCTAAGAGTTGACAAAATGACTTTAGCAGCGTTAGAAGGTACCTTAAAATATTATATAGATGAAAAAGAAGCTATAGATAATATTCCATCTTTAAATATGATTTTGATGCCTAAGGAAGAAGTTAAGAAAAAATGTATACTTCTAAAGAGGAAGTTGCAAAGTAAGACTCAAGACTTTAAATTTTATATAGACAAGGGTGAATCCATGGTAGGTGGAGGGTCCATGCCTACAGAAAAAATTGAAACCTATGTAGTTAAAGTAACCAGTGATAAATTTTCTCCAGAGGATATGGAGAGAAAACTTAGATTAGGAGAAACTCCACTAATAGCTAGGGTTTATAATGATGAGCTAGTTTTAGATGGAAGAACCTTATTTAAAGAAGATTTTGATGAAATAGTACAATGTTTTAAGGCTATAGAGTAGATTAGACCAAACAGGTGGGTTACTACCTATCTGCTCTATTAGAAAACAGATGCTTTGAAAGGATGAAGTAAAATAGATGAAGCATATAATTATAGGTACTGCTGGACATATTGACCATGGTAAAACTACCCTAATCAAGGCTCTTACAGGAAGGGAAACAGATACTCTACAAGAAGAAAAAAATAGAGGGATATCTATAAATTTAGGATTTACCTATTTTGACTTACCTTCAGGGAGAAGAGCAGGAATAATTGATGTACCAGGTCATGAAAAATTCATTAAAAATATGTTAGCAGGAATAAGTAGTATAGACGTGGTGTTACTTGTAATAGCTGCTGATGAAGGAATAATGCCGCAAACTAAGGAACACTTTGAAATATTAAAACTTTTAAATATAAAAAAAGGTATAGTAGTATTAACCAAGTCAGATTTAGTAGAAGTTGATTGGTTAGATATGATAAAGGAAGACATAAAGGAAGAGTTTAAGGATACTTTTTTAGAGGATGCACCTATTCATGCAGTATCCTCTAAGACTAAAATGGGTTTTGAAGAATTAATTGTGGATATAGATAAATTAACTGAAGAAGTAGAAGCAAAGGATACAGAAGGTCATTTTAGATTACCAGTAGATAGATGCTTTAGTATAAGTGGTTTTGGTACAGTGGTAACTGGAACTATAATAAGTGGAAAGGTATCCCTAGGTGATACCGTGGAGATATATCCCGGTAAGGTTAAGGCCAAGGTTAGAGGAGTAAGAGTCCATGATGTGCCTTCAGAACTTGGAGAAGCAGGACAGCGTTGTGCCATAAACCTTGCCAATATTAAGGTTTCAGAGGTACAAAGAGGTAATGTGGTAGCTAAGGAAGATATTATGGAACCTTCTTTAATTATAGATTGTAAGTTGTACCATATAAAAACCGCTGAAAAATCTATAATAAATAGACAAAGGGCAAGGCTATATCATGGCACAGAAGAAATAATCTGTAGAATTATACCTTTAGATAAAGAAGAAATTAAACCAGGTCAGTGGGCTTATGTTCAGCTTAGACTAGAAAAGCCTATTACAGCTCAAAGAAATGACCGCTATATCATAAGAAGCTATTCTCCTATGAATACCATAGCAGGAGGTATAATAATAGAGCCTAATGCTAAAAAATCTAAGAAGGTTACTGCTGAGTATTTAGAAGAACTAAAACTAAAAGAAAGTGGTAAATCTACTAATATTTTAGAAAATACAGTAAAAAATCTAAGTGATACCTATCCAGATTCTTTAACTATATTAAAGAGTCTTGGGAAAAATATGGATAACATAGAAGAGGAATTAAAAGTTTTAGAAGATCAAGAGATCATAATAAGACTAGGTGGACAGGATAATAATATATTCATCCATAAAGATTTCTTAAAGGATAAAACTAAAGAATTAAAGTCACTGATAGAAGATTTCCATAAAAAGAATCCATTAAAATTTGGAATGTCTAAAGAAGAAGCTAAAAATAAAATATTTACTAAGAAATTAAAACAAAAGAATTATGATGAGATATTAAACATGTTAGTAGAAAAGAAAACAGTAAAAGTTAGTGAAAAATTTATAGCTTTATATGATTTTAATGTAACCTTGAATAAAGAACAAGAAAGAATGAAAAACTTTATAATAAATGAATATAAAAAGTTAAAGTTTACCCCTCCTAAATATGTAGATTTAGCTCAAGGGGAAAAAGATAGAGTAGGATTTAAGATGGTATATGAACTTCTACTAGATAAGGAAATTTTAATTAAATTAAATGAAGACTGTACTCTTCTTAAGGAAGATTATGAAGACGCTAAGAATAAGGTAAGAAATTATATCCTTGAAAATGGCTCTATATCAGCAGCTATAGCTAAAGAAATTTTTGAAAGTAACAGAAAATATACCATTGCTATCCTAGAACATCTGGATAGTATAAAATTCACTAAACGTGTAGAAAATGATAGAGTAATGTATTAATAGTGAAAAAATCAAGTATTGATGATTTTAATACTTGATTTTTTATCTATTACATCTTATAATACCAAGTGTAGGAAGTAATATGGGAGTAGATAGGTGCTGGTGTGCCTGCCGGTCTTCAAAACCGAGTTGCCGTGCTAAGACCACGACGGGTGAGTTCGATTCTCACATATTCCCGCCAAAAAAACAATGGGCTAGCCCATTGTTTTTCATTTTTTGAATTACGTCATTTTACTGGAATGGGGTCAGACCCCTTCCCATTTTATGGGAGGGGGTCTGACCCCGTTACTTTTTTTGGAATAATCCTTGAACCCGCATGAACACAGCAAATAGTTAACTATACAAATATTTCTATATTTACATACTAAAAAAAGAATAATAGATATTACATTTAAGAATAGAAAGCTTATATTCTGTATGGGAAATAAGTTATATATTATATTTCTACGATTGTAAAGGAGAAATGGATTATGAAGAAAGTTTTGACAGTGGTATTAATAGCAATTTTATATTTATCCTATTTCGGAGCAACCGTTGTAAAATCAAATTTTTTTGGAAACATTTTATCTCCCATTGTAACTTTTATAACAGCTTATTATGTTTTTAAAGGTTTTTATATGGAGGAGAAAAATAAGACATTAAAAGCTTCAGGATTATTTTTGGCTCTAGGTATTTTTAACTGGGCTGTCTTTGATGTTATGTGGGCAGTTGAAGCTATGATTCTGAAAATTAATCCAGAACAAGTTAGTATTATATCTAATGGGTATTCATTGACTAATTTACTGTTGCTATGTTCCTTAATTATAGGTGGATATCATCAATTTAAAAAATGGAATGCAACCCAGGTTTTAATAGATACTGTTGCAATAACAATCTGTACTATGACTTTAGTTTGGGTTATATTTTTTAATACTGATATGCAAAATGCAATACTTATGAAAAGTGATTGGATTTTTATGATTTGTGTATTTGTAGACTGTTTAATATTTATATGGGTTGCTAGTTGGTTCTTGTCTATAAGAAAAGGGAAAATACATTTATATTTAATGGTTACAGCTGGTTCATATATACTTTACATAGTTTTTGATATTATTTTTTATTATAAATATTTTTACAGTCTATATGAGCCAAATTCATTATTAGATGCTGCATATGCAATTGCTTTTGGAGTGGCAGCTATAGGGTCAATTATTAAAATTAAAACTCAACATAAGATAGAACCTACTGAATTCATGAATAGTGGTAGAAATAAAAAGGGGTTTTTATTATTAAGTGCTCCAATAATTTTAATCCTATTTAAAGGGGTGCAGTTAGAATATTTATTATTTATGCTTATTGTTATTACCTTTTACTATATACATTCAAATCATGTCCAAACCAATATACTTAAAGAAGAATTATTAAAAAATGAAAAGCAATTAAACTTAAAGTTGGAAAGTAAGATTCAGGAAAGAACAAAAGAGTTAAATGATTTGATAAATAAAGATGTAGTTACAGGATTACATAGTAGGAGATATTTTCTTCAGCAGATAGATAATGATATTAATAATCTGAAGAAAGATGAAAATATTATTCTTTTTTACATTGATTTAAATAAATATAAGATGCTAAAAACCATGTTTGGTAATTATATTGGAGAAAAAGTATTAGTGGAAATAGGAAAGAGACTTAAAGGGTATGTCTATAGAGCAGAAGATATTTTAGCTTCCTTTGGTGAAGATGTTTTTGTTTTTGCTAAGGAAGGTTCCTATACCTACGGAGATGGACTAGAAATGGCTAAAAATATTATACATGCCTGTAGTGACATATATACCATTGAAGAGTATGATATACGAGTTACTCTAAATATAGGAATATCTATATATCCCCTTGATGCAAAAAATAGAGATGAATTGATAAAACATGCAGATATAGCCATGCTACAAGCTAGGTTATTAGGGTTTAATAGGGCAACGGTCTTTGCTAAAAAGCTAGGAGAATTAGCATTTGCTAAAAATAAAATTGAAATTATGCTTAAAAAAGCTGACTTGAATGAAGAATTTCAGTTGTATTATCAACCACAAGTATCTATTGAAGATGAAAGAATTATAGGCTTTGAGGCACTTATACGATGGAAAAGAAATGATGGAACATTTATTTCACCTGGTGAGTTTATTCCAATTGCAGAGGAAATAGGATTTATAATTCCCATAGGATATTGGGTTATGGAAAATGCCATGGCACAGTTATCCCAGTGGAAGAAAAAAACTAAAAAACACCTTAGAATGGCAATTAATGTTTCTGTAAGACAGTTAAAGGATAATAGTTTCATTATAAAATTAAAAGAAATCATGGAAAGATATCATATTACACCTGAAGAAGTAGAAATTGAAATTACGGAGACCTTAGAATTGGAAGAAGATATAAAAGTTAAAGATACATTGTTAAAGATTAATGCAATGGGTATTTCAATAGCTGTTGATGACTTTGGAACTGGATATTCTTCTTTATATTATTTAAAGCAGTTACCGGTGGATAGGATAAAAATAGCCAAACCTTTAGTAGATCTAATAGATAAGGATAATTATGATTATGCAATCGTTAAGGCTGTAATTACCGTCGCTAAAGCCATAGGTGTTCCTGTAATAGCTGAAGGAGTTGAAAGAATGGAACAATTGGAATGTCTAAGAAAATTACAATGTGATGAGATTCAGGGATATTACTTTGCAAAGCCAATGCCAGCAGAAGAAATATATATAAATTGGTTATAAAACTGAATTACAATTTATTACTTTGGCAATGATAGTACAGGGTGATATTATGGATAAATCAATGGTTCAGATATGTTTGGCAGGGATTTTGGGATGTACTATATACTTTTTATATAGTTACATGGGAATTTTACCAGCGGTAGTTTTTATAGTAATTTATATACTTTTACTTAAAAAAGATTTTAAGAAACCCCTAGCTTTTATAGTTATGGGGTTTTCTGTGTTGTTTTTTATAAACTGCATTATATATTTTTATTCCATGGGCCTAGGGGAAAATATTAAGTGCAGAATTGTAGAGGAAGGGAAGGATTACTATATTGGTAGTCTTCAAAATAGAAGAATTAAAATTTTCCCTAAGAACAAAGAGATCCAATTGGGAAGGCAGTACATATTAAAAGGAGAGTTTCTTAGAAAGGTAGATTATAGTAAAGGAATTGTAGGAGAATATAACCTAATAGCTTCAAAGCCTTTAAAGGAAGATTTAATATACAAAGGATACTTGATAAAAAGTCATCTTTATAATAAGCTTTTAGCTGTTACGGATGAAGAAGGAGCTGCTATTATACTAGCAGTAAGTGGTGGCGATGATAGCTATATTGATTATGATAAAAAAGAAGAATTCAATGCTTTAGGTATATCTCATATAATAAGTGTATCAGGACTTCATGTATCACTTATTTATGTTGTACTTCAAAGTATAATTGGATATAAACTAGCTTTAATAGTTCTTTTCTTTTATGTTATATTTACTGGAGGAAAAAGCTCTACCTTTAGAGCCTTTATAATGATACTTTTGCTAGTATTAGGTCCTAAGGTAAAAAAGACCTATGATGGTATATCAGCCTTAGCCTTTGCAGCATTTTTACTTCTGTTAATAAAACCTTACTATATATTGGATATAGGCTATGTACTTAGCTTTTTAGCCGTATTAGGAATCTTCACTTTAAATAATAAAATTAAAAGGAAATTTTATAAGCTCCCCAATTTTATAGCCACCTCCCTTAGTTTAACCTTTAGTTCTATGATTTTTACTACACCCTATATAATAATGAGATTTAATGCTGTAAGTTTAGGTGGACTTATTTCTAATTTATTTTTGATTCCCTTTTACACCTTTCTATTAGTTTTAGGCAATCTTCTACTTCTATTTATTAAGGTTCCAACGGTGTTTAATCTTTTGTCTCTCATTACTAACTCAGTGCTACTTATAATTAGTACCATGGAGGATTTCTTGGTTAATCTTTTGCCCTTACCCTTAGAATTTACTTACATAGAAGGGGTTATGATTCTCATATTATACCTAAGTTATATCCTTATAAGAAGAGGGATGAAATCTTTAAGATACTTGCCTATATTACTATTTATTTTAACTATAAAGCAGCAATATATAATTTACCCGGAAATAAATTTTATAGGGGGTAAAAAGGCTGATATTGTAGAAATAAACTATGGTACCAGAAAAATAATGGTATGTAATCAAAAGGTGAAGTTGAAATATGTCTATGAAAATTATAAGGGGTTAGATAGAATCTATGATGAATTTGAAGAAGAGCTAACCGTAAAACTTTCAAAGCATTGCATTATAGATGTAGAAGATAAGGATGGGGTTCTCTCTTTAAAAATAAATCATAGGGGTAAAATTAGCAATATAATTATAGACAAGGAATATGAAAAAGAAACCACTCAATGCTGTTATAAAAGCAATTCTTCATCAACAAGTCCAAATTGTGATATAATAAAGATTAACAGAAAAAGAGAAGGAATTATTCTAGGACGCTATTATGAAAACTATAAACTCATAGGTGGAGAATTATATCATAATTATGTTCACTAGAATAAGTATTATGCTGAAATAAGTATTATACTAAATTAAAGAGTGGAGGAATTTTTTTTTGATAACCTTAGAACAACTTGAAAAATACATAAAAGAAAATAAACTAAAAAATTGTTATATACTTTGTGGTTCTGATGAAGGACTTATAAAGACAGCTATAAAAAAAATAAGAAATTTAAAGATAGATGAAAATTTTGCTGATTTTAACTATACAAGAATTTCTGGAGATAAGCTTGATGTAGATGCTTTAATAAATAATTGTGAAACTATACCTTTTATGAGTGAAAATAGAATGGTAGAAATTTTTAGAGCTAACTTTTTAAGAGATAAGGGAGAAGATATAGATAGCCTTAGAAACTATCTTAAGGATATTCCTCCTTATACATTTTTAATTATGTACTATGTCTTTGAAGATGATAGAGAAAAGCTTAGTAATAAGGTTAAGAAGCTTCAAAATGTATGTGAGGTTGTAAAAGTTGATAAACTAAAGGGGATGGGTCTTCAAAGTAAAGTAAAAGCCATCTTTGAAGAAAAGGGAAAGTCCATAGGAAAAAGTGAAGTTGGATACTTTTGCTCCATCATAGAAAATAACATGAACATAGTAGATAACGAGATAGAGAAGCTCATTTTATATACTGAAGGAAGGGAGATAACTAGAGAAGATATAATAAAGATGTGTCCCTATGAAAAGGAGAATGATATATTTAATTTAGTATCCTATCTTTCAGAAAGAAATATAAAGGCAGCTATAGATACTTTAAATCAATTGATATATAGGGGTGAAAAACCACCTAAAATTTTATCTATGATAGGGCGTCAATTTAAGCTTTTATTTGCCATAAGAATAAAGATTGGAAAAGGGATTAGAAAAGAAGACATAGTAAAGGAATATAACCTAAATCCATATATTGCAGATAAGATGATAATTCAAAGTAAAAAGTTTTCTCAGGAAGCTCTAAAGAAGAATATAGAAAATTGCATTGAAACGGAAAGTGAAATAAAAAGTAAATCTGTAGATCAAAAGAATGCCATTGAAATGCTTATGGTAAAGACCATGATGAATAAATAAAAAGGTTAAAATTTAATATATGCAAAAAAATAAATAACCGGTGAATACACCGGTTTATTTATTAAGCAGATAATCCATTTAACTTAGCTGCTAATCTAGATTTTTTCTTAGCTGCTTTATTCTTATGTATTATGCCTTTAGAAGCAGCCATATCAAGGGCTTTAACTACAGTTTTAAAGCTTTCTTGAGCAGCAGCAACGTCATTGCTAGCTAGAACAGCTTCAAATTTCTTTATAGTTGTCTTTAAAGAAGACTTTATCATAGTGTTTCTCATAGTCTTAACTTGAGTAACTTTGATTCTTTTTTTAGCTGACTTAATGTTTGCCATTATTAATTCACCCCCTTGTATTTTTATCAATCTCTCAGCGGCAGCTTTGGGGAAGTCTGCTTACGAGTTTCATATAACAAAAGCTATTATAACATTAAATTTTGCGTACTTCAAGTAGAATTTACCTTTAATATATTAGTATATGAAAGAAACTTTGGGAAAAGATAAATATACATACTAATGTATATAGGAATAATATGAAAAATACCATAAATGAGGTGTAATAATTATGATGAAGGTAAGCAAGTCTAAGGATAAGGAAGAAGTAGTTTACAGTGTAAGGACAGATTTAGCATTAGAAGCTAAAGAGATTTATAGCGAAAAAAATCCTGGAAAATTATCAGGAGTAAAATCAGAGGAATACATAGATAATAACGTTAGAGTTACTGCTGTAAAAATATTAGATGAAGAAGGAGCTAAAAACATAGGAAAACCTATTGGTGAATATATTACCTTAGAATTTCCAGAATTCGTATACTATGATGGTGAGAGAATAATAGATGTAAGTGAAGTTATGGCCAAGGAATTATCAAAGCTCATAAATTTAAATGAAGATATGGTAGCTTTAGTGGTAGGGTTAGGTAACTGGAATATCACCGCTGATGCCGTAGGACCAAAGGTAGTGTCAAAGATGATGATAAGTAGACACTTAAAAGAATATGTGCCGGATAGCATTGATGAGGGTGTAAGACCAGTGTGTGCTATATCCCCTGGTGTCTTAGGACTTACAGGTATGGAAACTAGCGAAATTATAAAGGGTATAGTAGACAAGATAAAACCTAGTGTAATAATTTGTATAGATGCTCTTGCTTCTAGGAAAACACAGAGGGTAAATAGAACTATACAGTTAGGTAATACAGGTATATCTCCAGGAGCAGGAGTTGGAAATAGAAGGTTAGAGCTTAGTGAGAAGACCTTAGGAGTTCCCGTAATAGCCATAGGAGTGCCTACAGTGGTAGATGCAGGAACTATAGCTAATGACACCATAGACTTAGTTTTAGAAAGCTTAATCAAGTCTTCAACTAAGGGAGGGGCATTTTATAGCATGCTTAAGGAAGTTGATAGAGATGAAAGACAAACATTAATTAGAGAAGTTTTAGATCCAGAATTAGGGGGCATGGTAGTAACTCCTAAAGATATTGATAAAGTCATAGATAGTGTATCTAAAATAATTGCCAATGGCATAAACATAGCCCTCCAACCAGCGTTAACATTAGATGATATAAATACCTATTTAAACTAAAGTAATAAAATTTATTACCCCCTCATATAAATTATTAGAGTAATTAATTATACCTATGTATAACTCAAACAGGGGGGGATACGGTGAATAACAAAAGTAAGACAAATGCTGGAAAGTATTGTTCTAGAGCTATCCTTGCTATAATAGCAGTAGTCATGGTAATATCTATAGGTTTATCTAGGTCAACTCAAGCCTTAGATGATGATAATTTAGAAAGTATCAATAGAACTAATTTTTTTATGAAGCTCATAGGGCAAAGTGTCAGTGCTTTAAAGCCAGCAGTAAATAAGGATGATACAAAATTTATAGGTAATTTTACCTTGAATCCTTTAGATATAGTTAGGAAGGAGATAAGCTTTTTAGACGAAGAAAATTTAAGGGATAAAACTGCTCTAGAAAATGTGAAGGAACATGCTAAGGTAGTACAAAAAATCACAATAAATCCCTTCGAACTAAAAGATACGGACATAAATAAATTTCAAGAAGGGGTAGATGTAGTTGGTGATCCCAAAGATAATTCTAAAAAGAAGATATTGATATATCATACTCACACTAATGAAGCTTATGCAGAAGGGAATAGTGGATTATCTACCACTGTAGCAGGAGTTGGGGATGCTCTTACTTCTGAACTAGAAAAATTAGGCTTTACAGTTGTCCATGACAAAACAATACATGATAAGGCTGATTATAATAGAGCTTATCATGCTTCTAGAGAAACCATAGGTAAAAATATAAGTAGTTATGGAGAGTTTGATTTGATAATAGATCTTCATAGAGATGGTGGTCCTAGAAAAGAAGATGTTACTGGAAATATAAACGGAGAGGATGTTGCAAAGCTTACTTTAGTAACAACTATGCAGGACCCTAAATATCCTAAACATATAGAAAATGTTAAATCCATAGTTGCTATAGCAAATAAGCTTTATCCTGGGTTGTATAGAGACAGGAGCATTATAGCCTATGACCATGGCGGTATTCTATTTTATAACCAAGATTTAAGTGATAATGCTATACTCATGGAGGTTGGAGCAGATACCAACAAATTACAAGAAGCTAAAAACTCAATGAAATATATGAGTATAGTTTTTGCACAACATTTAAATTCTAAGTAAGGCATCTGAAAATAAATANNTTAGACAAGGAAACAGGTTCCGCAGATAGTAGCACTATCTAAGGGCTTTGTTGACGCAGTATAACACAAAATATACGAGCATTCTGGCTTATTTATTTTTTGAAGATGACTAAGAAAGAATAAAAATATAAGAAAAAGTACATCATTAAATGTGAGGTACTTTTTTATTTTGAGAATCCATAATAGGCAAAGGAGAAAAGATAAGATGAATAGTAAGACACTAAGGACAGGAATATGCAAATTTTTAATAATAATTTCAGTAGGATTTATGATATATGGAATTTTAGTGGTAAATATGAATTTACCTCAGGTGGTGAGACAAAACTCTAGGTTTTATGTAAGCTCTAATGAGAGGAACTCAAAGATTAATATAAAGATAGGAGAATTTAATATAGTCCTTAATGGTAAGCCATTTAAGAATTTTGTTAAAGGTACTAAGGTTGTAGGAGATACTATTAAGGAGCTAATATTGCCATCCCATGAAACTTAAAAAGTTAACATTATAAAGTATATTGACAATGAACCTTTATTTTATGGTATAATTTATCCGATGACGACCTCTCTAATATTCCTATCTTCTTCAAAGCGGTAATAAAGAGCGGTTAACGTCCCTGGATAACGATTTCTAAGCTTCGAAGAAGCTAAGAACTCTGTTTACTTTGGTTTATTATCTAATTGAGTATAGTTGATAATTAGATTAAAAAGAGTGACTTTAATAAAGAGTTAATATAAATTTACGGGGGTATTTGAGTAGATGCAGACTAACAGACAAAAACACATAAGAAATTTTTCAATAGTAGCCCATATAGACCACGGCAAGTCTACTTTAGCAGATAGATTACTTGAAAAAACAGGTACTTTAACAGCTAGGGAAATGGAAGCCCAAGTACTAGATAATATGGAATTAGAAAGAGAAAGAGGAATTACAATCAAGGCTCAAGCAGCAAGACTTATACATAGAACAGAAGAGGGCGAAGAGTATATTTTAAATCTAATAGATACTCCAGGGCACGTAGACTTTAACTATGAGGTTTCAAGAAGTTTAGCAGCTTGTGAAGGAGCTGTATTAGTTGTGGATGCAACTCAAGGTATACAAGCACAGACCCTTGCAAACTGTTATTTAGCCCTAGATCATGATCTTGAAATTGCTCCAGTTATAAACAAAATAGATCTTCAAAGTGCAAGACCTGATGAGGTTAAGAAAGAAATTGAAGATGTTATTGGAATTCCAGCAGATGATGCACCATTAATATCTGCTAAAACAGGGTTAAATATAGAGGATGTAATTAAAACTGTTATCGATAAAGTGCCAGCACCAGAAGGGGATGAAGAAGCTCCTCTTAAGGCGTTAATCTTTGACTCTTACTACGACTCATATAAAGGTGTAGTAACCTATATCAGAATATTTGATGGGGTAGTGAAGCCAGGAACTAAAATCAAATTAATGAACACCAATAAAGTCTATGATGTAACTGAGGTAGGAGTATTTACTCCAGGTCCATTAAAGGTGGATGAACTTAGAGCTGGAGACGTTGGATATTTAAGTGCAGCTATTAGAAATGTAAAAGATGCTAGAGCTGGAGATACCATCACAGAAGCAGGAAGACCAGCATCTCAACCTTTAGAAGGATATAGACCAGCTATACCTATGGTATTTAGTGGTATATACCCTGTAGATGGAGCTAAATATGAAACCTTAAAGGAAGCTCTTGAAAAGCTACAGCTTAACGATGCGGCTTTATCTTTTGAACCAGAAACATCTATAGCTTTGGGTTTTGGATTTAGATGTGGATTTTTAGGATTGCTTCACATGGAGATAATTCAAGAGAGAATAGAGAGAGAGTTTAATCTAGATATAATTACCACTGCACCTTCTGTTGTTTACAAAGTAGCTAAAACTGATGGGGAAATTATAGAGATTACAAACCCAACTAACTTACCAGAGCCAAGTGAAATATCTTATATGGAAGAGCCAGAGGTTAAGGCTTCAATAATATCACCTTCAGACTATGTAGGAGCAATTATGGAGTTATGCCAAGAGAAGAGAGGAACCTTCATAGATATGCAGTATATCGAAGAAACTAGAGTTGTAATTAACTATGATATTCCACTTAATGAAATAGTCTATGATTTCTTTGATGCTTTAAAATCTAGAACAAGAGGATATGCATCCTTTGACTATGAACTTAAAGGATATAAGAGAACTCAACTTGTTAAGCTTGATATACTTCTTAATGGAGATGTAGTGGATGCACTATCTATGATAGTACCGGCAGATAGGGCTTACCACAGAGGAAGATCCATGGTAGAAAAGCTTAAGGAGATTATTCCAAGACAAATGTTTGAAATTCCAATTCAAGCAGCCATAGGAGCTAAAATAATAGCTAGAGAAACTGTAAAAGCTATGAGAAAAGACGTACTTGCTAAGTGTTATGGTGGAGATATCTCAAGAAAGAAGAAACTTCTTGAAAAACAAAAAGAAGGTAAGAAACGAATGAGACAAGTAGGAAGCGTTGAAGTTCCACAAGAAGCATTCATGGCAGTACTTAAAGTTGACTAGATAGTAGTACTTATAATTAATTAATTTATTAATGTTATGAAAAATTCTTCTCCATGCCAAGGTTAATCCCTAGGAAACTAAATTTCATTAAGAAATTTATGATTGTTTCTACGGTGATTACCTTTTGGCATTACGAAGAATTTTCAAAAGTTAATAAAGTAAATATAAGTTACACTAAATAATATAAACATATTATTTAGTGTATATAAAGATAGTGGATATTAAAGGAGAAGAAAAATGGATACAGTAGGATTATATATTCATATACCCTTTTGTAAGATGAAATGTCATTACTGTGATTTTCCTTCATATAGTGGTAAAGAAAATTTAATGATGGATTATGCTAAGGCATTGAGTGAGGAAATTAAAGTTTCTTGCCAAGATAAAATTATAAGCACCATATTTATAGGTGGGGGAACTCCCACCTATTTGTGCATTGATGGGTGGAAAATTATAGAAAAATCTTTAGGGGGATTAAATAGGATAGAAGAAGGTTTTGAGTTTACTATAGAGGGAAATCCTAGGACCTTTAATGAGGAGCAACTAAAAATTTTTAAGTCTATGGGTGTAAATAGAATTTCTATGGGACTTCAAGCAGTGCAACAGTGTCACCTTGCTTCGCTGGGACGAATCCATTCCCTTGAAGACTTTGAACATAGCTATGAAATGTTAAGAAATTTTGGCTTTAATAATATAAATGTAGATTTAATGTTTGGACTTCCAAATCAAAGTTTAACTCAATGGAAGGAAACTTTAAATCAGGTTGTAGAGTTAAACCCAGAGCATATTTCTTGCTACAGTTTAATCATAGAAGAAGGAACTAAGTTTTATAATCTTTATGAGAAGGATAAATTAATTTTACCTGATGAAGATGTGGAAAGGGACATGTATGCTGAAGCCATTAATTTTTTAGAGATAAAAGGATATCACCAGTATGAGATTTCCAATTTTGCAAAGGATGGATTAGAGTGCAGGCATAATAAAATATATTGGAATTTAGAAAATTATATTGGTTGTGGCTCAGCTTCCCATTCCTATGTTAATGGTATTAGGTATAGAAATGAAGAAAAAATAGAAACCTACATTATATCTATAGAAAATAAAAGCTCTGCAGTGGTGGAGAGTAATGAAAATTCCTTAAAGGATGATATGGAAGAGTTCATGTTCTTAGGATTAAGAAAAATAGAAGGTATAAGTATAGAAGAATTTAAAAGAAGGTTTAACATCTCCATTTTTGAAAAATATAAAGAGGTTATAGATAAGTATGTAAAGTTAGATTTATTAAATTTAAAGGGAGATAAATTATACCTTACTAAAAGAGGTATAGAACTGAGTAATCAAGTTATGTCAGATTTAATTTTGTAAATAATTTATGAATCATATTGACATTGAATTTTATAAGTGATATATATTAAATATAGTCATTAGCACTCGTGAGTAGTGAGTGCTAACAAAGAGGTGATAACATGGATATGGATGAAAGAAAGATTAAAATCTTGCAGGCTATAATAAATGATTATATAACTTACGGAGAACCTGTAGGTTCAAGAACCATATCTAAAAAATACGATTTAGGAATAAGTTCAGCTACTATTAGAAATGAAATGGCTGATCTTGAAGAGATGGGATTTTTAGAACAACTCCATTCATCCTCTGGAAGACGACCTTCTGATAAGGGTTATAGACTTTATGTAGATAGACTTATGACCCCTAGCAGACTTACAGAAGAAGAGCATGAAACTATAAGACATGACTTGATAAAGGACACATCTATAAGTGAAATAGATAGTATAATTAAGGGTGCTATAGATGTACTTTCTAATATAACTAGACTAACTTCTGTAGTGAAAGTTGCTTCTGTTAAAAAGTCGAGTATTAAGTATATAAAGTTATTAGCGATAGAAAAGCACATAATTTTATCTACAATAATAACAGACAATGGTAATATAAAAAATAATACTATTAGAGTAACAAATCCAGTAGATGACAATAAGCTAGTAAAAGTAAATAATGCTCTTAATAGACTACTTGTAGGGATTAGTATAGAACAAATCACTCTAGATTTTCTTGTTAATTTAAAAAATGAATTAGTTGGTTACGAAGAGATATTTGACTGTATAATTCCTGTTCTTCATGAAACGCTGGTGTTGGGAGATTATGGTGAAATTTATACTAAGGGTGCTACAAATATATTTAACTATCCTGAATATAATAACATCGATAAGGCAAAGGCATTTTTAGGGTTAGTAAATAATGAAGAAAACCTAAATGAAATTCTTAGTAAAGGAAACAAAGAAGCTTTATTTATCAGTATAGGAGAAGAAAACTTTGTGGAGTGTGCTAAGGAGTGCAGTATAATCACTGCTAGCTATAGTTGTAATGGACGTATTATGGGTACCATAGGAGTTATAGGACCTACAAGAATACATTATGATAAAGTTATAGCTGTTCTTGATACTGTTGTTAATGAGATAAACGACAAGATCTCTAACATATATGATCCAGATTAACTATGGGTATATATATTTAAAATTCAAAGTAAATGAGATAAGCATTTAGATTGGAGGAAAGAGCATTGGAAAATAATATGGAAGAAAACCAAGAGCTAGATAAAAAAGATATGGAAGATAATGCGGATGAAATTTTAGAAAATGATCCTTCTGAAAAAGATCAAAATCAAGAGGAAAGCACTTCCGGTGAAGAAACCTCAGAGGTTAAAGAGGAAGATGAGAAGGAAGATGAGATGAAAAAATTCAGAAATCGCAAAGAAGAAATTAAAGAGCTTAAAGAAGAAAATGATTCTTTGAAAGATAAATTATTAAGAACTGTAGCTGAATATGATAACTTTAGAAAACGAACTTCTAAGGAAAAAGAAAATATATATACAGAGGCTTGTGCTGATGTATTAAAGGAAATACTACCTGTATTAGACAATTTAGAAAGAGCTGTTGCAGTAGATGGTAGTGCAGAAGATCTTAAAAAAGGTATTGAATTAACTATAAATCAGTTTACAGCTTCATTTGAAAAGCTAGGCGTTGAAGAAATCTCATCTGATGGAGAATTTGACCCTAACTTCCATGATGCAGTAATGCATATAGAAGATGAAAACTTAGGAAAAAATCAAGTAGCTGAAGTATTCCTAAAGGGATATAAAAAAGGCGATAAAGTATTAAGACATAGTATGGTTAAAGTAGCAAATTAATCTATGATTTATAAAGATTTCAATCTTTAATTAAAAATAAATGTATATAGTAAATTAAAAGAAAATAAATGTATTAATTTATAGGAGGAAATTACAATGGCAAAAATTATAGGAATTGATTTAGGAACAACAAACTCTTGTGTATCAGTTATGGAAGGTGGAGATCCAGTTATAATACCAAATGCAGAAGGTGCTAGAACTACTCCATCAGTAGTATCTTTCTTACAAGATGGTGAAAGACTTGTTGGTCAAGTAGCAAAAAGACAATCAATAACAAACCCAGATAAAACTATAATCTCAATTAAAAGAGAAATGGGAACAAATCACAAAGTAAATATAGATGGAAAAGAATATACTCCACAAGAAATATCTGCAATGGTACTTCAAAAATTAAAAGCAGATGCTGAGGCTTACTTAGGAGAAACAGTTACAGAAGCTGTTATCACAGTTCCAGCATACTTCAATGATAGCCAAAGACAAGCAACTAAAGACGCAGGAAGAATAGCAGGTCTTGATGTTAAGAGAATCATAAACGAGCCAACAGCTGCATCTCTTGCTTATGGTCTTGACAAAATGGATACAAACCAAAAGATATTTGTATATGACCTTGGTGGTGGTACTTTCGACGTATCTATCTTAGAACTTGGAGATGGGGTCTTCGAAGTTAAATCTACAAATGGAGATACTCGTCTTGGTGGAGATGACTTTGACCAAAAGGTTATGGATTATATAGCTGAAGATTTTAAAGCTTCTAATGGAATTGATTTAAGAAATGATAAAATGGCACTTCAAAGATTAAAAGAAGCTGCTGAAAAAGCTAAAATAGAATTATCATCTTCTACTCAAACAAACATCAATCTTCCATTTATTACAGCTGATGCTACAGGTCCAAAACATATAGATATGAACCTAACAAGAGCTAAATTCAATGAGTTAACTCATGATTTAGTACAAAGAACTATTGAGCCAATGAGAAAAGCTCTTCAAGATGCTGAGCTTTCAATAGGAGAAATTGACAAGGTTGTATTAGTTGGTGGATCTACAAGAATACCAGCTGTTGTAGAAGCAGTTAAAAACTTTACAGGAAAAGAACCATCAAAAGGAGTTAACCCAGATGAATGTGTTGCAGCAGGTGCAGCTATTCAAGGTGGAGTTTTAACAGGAGATGTTAAAGATGTATTACTTCTTGACGTTTCACCATTAACATTAGGAATTGAAACTTTAGGAGGGGTTGCTACTCCATTAATCGAAAGAAATACAACAATTCCAACTAAGAAAAGCCAAGTATTCTCAACTGCAGCAGACGGTCAAACATCTGTTGAAATTCACGTAGTTCAAGGTGAAAGACAAATGGCGGCTGACAACAAAACTTTAGGAAGATTCACTCTTTCTGGAATTGCAGCAGCTCCAAGAGGAATTCCTCAAATTGAAGTAACTTTTGATATAGATGCTAACGGTATAGTTAAAGTTTCTGCTAAAGATAAAGGAACTGGAAAAGAAGCTAATATAACTATCACAGCTTCAACTAACTTAAGTGATGATGAAATCCAAAATGCAGTAAATGAAGCAGAAAGATTTGCAGAAGAAGATAAGAAGAGAAAAGAAGCTATAGAAGTTAAAAATACTGCAGATCAAATGGTTTACCAAACAGAAAAAACTTTAACTGACCTAGGAGATAAAGTTTCTGCTGATGATAAAGCTAAGGTAGAACAAAGAATCCAAGTATTAAAATCAGTTAAAGACGGAGAAGATATAGAAGCTATTAAAAAAGCTACAGAAGAGTTAACACAAGAATTCTACGCTGTATCTTCAAAGGTATACCAAGCTGAAGGCGGACAGCCAGGAGCAGAAGGTTTTGATCCAAACAACATGGGTGGAGCAGCAGGAGCAGGAGCTCAAGATGCACCACATGATGATAATGTTGTAGATGCAGATTTTAAAGTAGATGGAGAATAATATTCATTAAATTAGTTAAGGGATGATGAAACACTCATCCCTTAAAATTGATTTTAACGTTAAGTTTTAATGTGAAAATTTAATGTTCCCATTAATACATGGTTGCAATTATACATAATATATCTTAATATATTATTCGAAGTAAAATAGGTGGTGAATTTTAAATATGGCTAATAAAGATTATTATGAAGTACTTGGCTTAGATAAAAATGCCAGTGATGATGAGATAAAAAAGGCTTTCAAAAAGGCTGCTTTAAAGTATCATCCAGATAGAAATCAAGGAAATGCTGAAGCAGAAGAAAAGTTTAAAGAAATAAATGAAGCATATCAAGTTTTATCAGATCCAGAGAAGAAACAGAGATATGATCAATTTGGTACTACAGACTTTAACGGAGCCCAAGGTTTTGATGGATTTGATTTCGGTGGAGGTTTTGGAGGCTTTGGAGATATTTTTAGCGATATCTTTGGTGGAGGATTTTCCTCTTCATCTAATAAAAATGCTCCAAGAAAGGGTGCAGATTTAGAATTTAATTTAAACTTAACCTTTGAAGAGGCTGTATTTGGCTGTGAGAAGGAAATTAAAGTTACTAGAAGAGAAAAATGTGAAACTTGTGGAGGCACAGGAGCTAAAAAAGGTACTACTCCTAAAACTTGCTCTAAGTGTAGTGGTAGAGGTAAGATAAATGTTCAAAGAAGAACTCCATTAGGAGTGATTTCTACAACTACAACTTGTGATGCTTGTGGAGGTAAAGGTACTATAATAGAGGAATCATGCTCAACTTGTAGAGGAACTGGTAAAGAAAGAAAAACTAGAAATTTAACAGTGAATGTTCCAGCAGGTGTTGATACAGGTAATGTAATGCCACTAAGAGGACAAGGTGAAGCAGGAGAAAATGGAGGTCCAGCAGGAGATCTTTATATAAATATAAGAGTTACATCTCATAATATATTTAAACGTAAAGGCTTTGACATCCACATGGAAACTCACATATCATTTGCGAAGGCTGCTCTTGGTACAGATATAAAGGTTCCAACAGTGGATGGAGATGTTACTTATAAGGTTCCAGCAGGAACTCAACCTGGAACTGTATTTAGATTAAAATCTAAAGGGGTTCCTAGAGTTAACTCTGTAGGTAGAGGAGATCACTATGTTAAGGTAATAGTAGATGTACCAAAATCTCTTAATGAGAAACAAGCAGAAGCTTTAAGAATGTTTATGGAGGCTAGTGGAGAAGCTCCAGAAACTACTGCAGAAAAGAAAAAACACAAAAAAGGAATATTTGGAAAGTAATAAATAGGATTAATTAACCTACAAATATTTTTAATATAGCTAAAGTCTTGTAACAGTTGGTATAGGACTTTAGCTATTTTTAGTGATTATATATTCTATTACTGTAATTATCAATAGAGTCAATTTAAATCAAAGCCTTGAAATTAAGTATATTAATGGTAAAATAAACCATTAGCCAAATAGAGATAACAATACGAATATTTTTAAAATTTAATAATTGACTTTTTTAGACAAAATATTTATAATATTACTGTAGAATTTAATGATATTTTAGGATTTATTGTGTTTTTATTACTAATGGTGTAGAAGTTAAGTTTTTTAGTGGATGTAAACCTTTTATTAATATCTAAATTATGTTACTTTCTACAAAATCATAAGATATAACTTTAATAAAGAGGTTGGAGGGAATAACATGAAAATTGAAAAACAAAAGATCTATGACATTACGATTGATACCTTCTATGACATCATTGGTAGTATACTTTATGCTGCTGGTATTTATACCTTTGCATTATCAGCTAACTTTGCTCCTGGTGGAATTTCAGGTTTATCAATAATTATAAACTTTTTTACTAAAATACCAATAGGTATATGTGGCTTATTACTTAACATACCAATAATAATAATTAGTTATAAAGTGTTAGGAAAATGGTTCTTAGTTAAATCTCTAAAAACCATGGTAATTTCAGCCTTCTTTATGGATGCAGTTTTCCCACTTATCCCAATTTATTCAGGAAATCCTATACTTGCAGCTGTGTTTGCAGGAGTATTATCTGGAGCTGGACTAGCACTCATATATATGAGAAATTCATCTACTGGAGGAACAGACTTTTTAATTCTTTCTGTAAGAAAAAAAGCACCTCACCTATCTATTGGGCAGATTACAATTGCTATTGATGGTTGTGTTATTCTTCTAGGTGGATTAGTATTTGGAACTATTGATGCTGTTTTATTAGGAATTATTATGACTATATCAAGTTCTACAATTATAGATAAGATTATGTCTGGTTTTGAAGCAGGAAAAATGGCAATGGTAATAACTAATCATGGAAAGGAAATTGCAGATGTCATTGGAAAGGAAGTTGGACGAGGAGTAACTATAATGAATGTTACTGGTGCTTTTTCGGGAGAGAGTCGTCAAATGTTAATGTGTGCTTGTAGTAAATCTCAGGTATATAATTTGCGTAGGATTGTAAGTACAATAGACCCAACAGCAATGACTATGATTTCTTCCTTTGATGAAGCCTTTGGTCTTGGATTTAAAGATAACCTAATTGACTAAGGCTTTATAGAACAATAAAATAATAGGTTCTGTTGAAAATACAGAACTAAACAAAACTCTTTCTTGCAATAGAAAAGATTCACTATTGCTAAGGAAGAGTTATTTTGTTATTTTGAAATATGTAATTACACAATAAAGATTATTTAGTGTATAATAAATTTTGTTATAATACCATAGACATCTTTTAAATTAAGGACAATAATATTAACTAAAACTTATTAACTATTGTTCATATAACTTAAGTGTAATTTATATATAGATATGGAGGAAGTTGAAATGGATCAGGATTGGATTGAAGTAACGGTACTTACAAGCAGTGAGGCTACAGAAGCTGTGGCTGGATTTCTTTATAACTGTGATGTAGAAGGAGTTTCCGTAGAAGATGTGGCAGATGTGGAATTTAAGAAGCAAAACCTGGGATTTGCAGATTTTATAAATGAGTCAGTTTTAACTATTGACGAAGGGGCTATGGTTAAAGGGTACTTTAAAGATAGTGAAAATTTTATGAATACACTAAACTACATAAAAGAAAGTGTAGATAAATTAGGTGAATTTGGCTTTGATAAAGGTGAAGGTATAGTAACCTATCATAAGGTAAATGAAGATGATTGGGCAAATAACTGGAAACAGTACTATAAACCAACTAATGTTGGAGAGCACATTGTAGTAAAGCCTACCTGGGAAGATTATGAAGAAAAGCCTGGAGAGGTTGTAGTAGAGCTAGACCCAGGAATGGCCTTTGGAACAGGAACCCACGAAACTACAAGAATGTGCATAAAAGCTCTAGAGAAGAAAGTTAAGAAAGATACCACTATATTTGACATAGGTACTGGTTCTGGAATATTATCTATAGCTGCAGCTAAATTAGGAGCAAAACATGTAGTAGGAGTAGATTTAGACCCAGTAGCTGTAGAATCTGCAAAGAAAAATCTAGAGTTCAACAAGGTAAATAATATTGAAATTCTTTACGGAGATTTAATGGAAGTAGTAGAAGGTAAAGCTAATATAGTAGTAGCTAATATCTTAGCTGATATAATCATGTTTTTAAGTGAAGGTGTATCAGCCTTTATAGAAGATGAGGGATACTTCATAGCTTCTGGAATCTTAAATACTCAAAGAGATAGAGTAACTGACAAATTAAAAGCCCTAGACTTTAAAATTGAAGAAGTTATGGAAGATGGAGAATGGATTTGTATTATTGCTAAAAAGTAAAACTTAGTGATGGGAGTATATTTAAAATGCATAAATTTTTTGTGGAAGATAATAGCATAAATGAATCTCTGTGTATCATTGAAGGCGATGATGTTAAGCATATATATAAGGTGCTTAGACTTAAAGAAGGGGATAAAGTAAATATCAATAACTGCAAGGGTGTTGAATATATAGGAGAAATTTTAGCGGTAAATAAAAAAGAAGTAAGAGTAAACCTAATTGAAAAAGTTGCTTTAAATAATGAAAGTCCTTTAAGAGTTCAGCTTTTTCAAGGATTACCAAAGGCAGCTAAAATGGATTTAATAGCTCAAAAGTGTACTGAGCTAGGAGTTAGTGAAATCACCCCTATAATTACAGAGAGAGTTGTAGTTAAGGGTAATGAGTCCTCAGAATTTAAAAAGGTAGATAGATGGAACAGAATTGCTTTAGAAGCTTGCAAACAAAGCAAAAGAAGTATAATTCCAACTATAAACCAACCTATAGATTTTAATAATCTAAAAGAAGAGATAAAGAACTTTGATTTAGTTATAGTACCCTATGAAAATCAAGAAAATCAAGGAATAAAATATGTGAAAAACCAAGTATCAGATAAAAATATAGAAACAGCAGCCATTATCATAGGACCTGAGGGTGGCTTTGAAGAGGATGAAATTCAGGCATTAAAGGATGCTGGAGCATTTATAGTAACCTTAGGACCTAGAATACTAAGAACGGAGACTGCTGGCTTTGTAGCTCTTAGCTTAATTATGTATGAGCTTGGTGATTTAGGAGGAAATTAAAATGAAAGTAGCACTATATACACTAGGATGTAGGGTTAACTCTTATGAATCAGAAGCCATGGCAGAAAAATTCATAAAAGAGGGATATGAAGTTGTAAGTTTTGATGAATTTTCAGATGTTTATGTTATAAATACCTGTACAGTAACTAATATGGGAGATAAAAAGTCAAGACAGATGATAGGAAGAGCAAGACGTCATAATCCAGAGGCTATAATAGCAGTAGTTGGATGCTATTCGCAAATAGCTTCTGATGAAATAGCACAAATTGAAGGTGTAGATGTAGTCTTGGGAAGTAGAAATAAGGGAGATGTTGTTTACTGGGTTAATAGAGCAAGGGAAGAAAGTAAGCAAGTAGTAGAGGTTAAAGATGTACTTAAAAATAATAAATTTGAACAACTAGCTATCAATGAATATCAGGATAAAACTAGAGCCTTTTTAAAGATACAGGATGGATGTAATAGATTTTGTTCATATTGCCTAATTCCCTTTGCTAGAGGGGGAGTTTGTAGTAAAGAGCCTGAGAAAATATTAAGGGAAGTAAAAGAACTAAGTAAAAATGGTTTTAAAGAAATAATTTTATCTGGAGTTCACACTGCTTCCTATGGAGTAGATTTAGAAGGTAATTGGAATTTAGTTAAAATCCTAGAAGAGATAAATAAAATAGAAGGAATAGAAAGAATTAGAATAGGTTCTATAGATCCAACCTTCTTCACTGAAGGGGTAATAGAGAGAATCTGTAACCTAGAAAAGATGTGTCCACATTTCCATCTATCCCTTCAAAGTGGCTGTGATGCAACTATTAGAAGAATGAATAGAAAGTATACATCACAGGAATATAAGGATGTAGTAGAAAATCTTAGAAAGTATATGAAGGATGTGTCTATAACTACAGATATAATTGTAGGCTTTCCAGGGGAGTCTAATGTTGAATTTGAAGCTACCTATGAGTTTTTAAAAGGGATAAAACTAAGCAAAATGCATATCTTTAAGTATAGTAAAAGAACAGGAACTAAGGCAGCGGAAATGCCTTTCCAAGTAGATGGTCTTATAAAGGAAGAAAGAAGTAAAAAGTTAATAGAACTAAATAATGTCTTAGAAGTAGAATTCATGGAGAAATTCCTAGGAAGAGAAATGAGAGTACTTTATGAGGAAGCTATAAGTGGAAAAGAAAACACTTATGTAGGATATACAGAGAACTATATAAAAGTAATAACAGAAAGTGATGAAAACCTAGAGGGCAAAATAGTGCCTACAAAACTTGTAGCTCTAAAACAAGAAAACATGGTAGGAATCATAGAATAATACAAAATATAGATACACTAACATAGATTTTTAGAGTATAATATAAGATATGAGATATCATATTATACATTGTAGGAAACTATAAATGTAGGTTTTTACTACTGAGAATGGAGGTGAAAAGATGTCAGATTGTTTATTTTGTAAAATTGCAAAGGGTGAAATTCCTTCAACAAAGGTCTATGAAGATGATAAGATATTAGCATTTAATGACATAAGTCCTGAAGCACCTGTGCATATTCTTATAATCCCAAAGGAGCACATAAGCTGCGTTAATGATATAAATTATGAAAACAGTAGCATTATAGCTCATATTTTCGCCATCATACCAGAACTAGTAAAAAAGTTAGGAATATATAAGAGTGGATATAGAGTTGTAACTAACACCTTAGACCATGGAGGTCAGACTGTTCCACATTTACATTTTCATTTGTTAGGTGGAAGAAATTTAAAATGGCCACCAGGCTAAAATTAAGGACTAAAAATATGTAAATAAAACTAATGAAAATCTTGACATAAGTTAATGTGAATTGTATAATTGAAAATGTGCTATTTAGGCCTCGCATTGGCTACTTTTAATTAAAATTAAATTGAGCTAGCGGAGGGAGGGATATAAATGTCAGAGATAAAAGTTGGAGAAAATGAATCATTAGAGAATGCATTAAGAAGATTTAAAAAGAAATGTGCAAGATCAGGTGTGCTTTCAGAAGTTAGAAAGAGAGAACATTACGAAAAACCAAGCGTAAAGAGAAAGAAAAAATCAGAAGCTGCTAGAAAAAGAAAATTTAAGTAGAATTTGAAAGAAGGTTTATTAATGTCATCCATTAGGGAAACATTACAGGACGACTGGAAAAATGCTATTAAACAAAGNNGATAAGTTTAAAGCAAATGTAATAAGCATGGCTAAAGCTGCTGTTTTAATGGTTGAAAAATCAGGGGCAGGAGAAGTAGATGATAGTAAAGTCATTGAAATTTTAGCAAAGGAAGTTAAACAAAGAAGAGATTCTTTGGTTGAGTTTGATAAAGGAAATAGACAAGATTTGGTTGATCAAACAAAAGCTGAAATCGAAATCTTATTACAATACCTTCCTCAGCAGTTAACGGAAGAAGAAATCCGAAAAATTGTTCTGGAGTCAGCCGAAAAACTTGGTACTAGTAGCATTAAAGATATGGGAAAACTTATGGCAGATGTTAGACCTAAGGTAAATGGTCGAGCAGATGGCAAAGTAGTTAGTCAAATAGTAAAAGAATATTTGAATAAATAAAGAACTCAGTTTACTGAGTTCTTTTTATTTTAAGTAATTTATCATGAAAAGAAATCATAAAATTTAAAAGAGAAACTTTGTAAGTAAAAATTATGATTTAGAGGTGATGAAGTTGAGTGATAAATTAGTGAGGGTAAAGGAAAAAGTCATTTATGGATTAGACTTACCAGTAGATGTAGCCCTTAGTTTGCCTAAAATAATAGTGATAGCAAGAAAAGAAGTAACGGTAGAGAATCATAAAGGGATAATAAAATTTAGTGACAGTGAATTAGTTATAAATACAAGTATTGGACCTTTGAAAATTTTAGGTGAGGATTTTGAAATTATTTTTGTAGGAGGTACCACCATAACTTTAAGTGGAAATTTCAAATCTATGGTGTATGAAAACTATGAAGAAGATTAATAATTTTAATAAAAGCTATATAACTGTTCAAGTAGATTCCCTTGAAGGAGAAAAAATTCTCAATTATCTCTGGAATAAAAATGTAAGTGTAAAAAATATAAAAAGAAATAACGCCTTTTCGATAACACTAGAAATATCAATATCAGATTATCTTCACTTAAAAGAAGCTGTTAAAAAAGTAAAGGGAAAAGTGAAGATTTTGCATCGTAAAGGGATAAACTTTTTTTATCTTAGATTAAGTACTAGGAAACTTTTAATTGCAGGTATCGCTGCATTTTTCGTTATTTTATACTATTTGAGTAGCTTTATTTGGAGTGTAGATATAGATACAGATAAATATCTAGCTCCCCTTGAAGTTAGAAATATACTGAAAAGCTATGGAATAATGGTTGGAAGTAAAAAGGGCTCAATAGATGTTCTAAAAGTTGAGGAAAAGTTAGTTGCTGATATAGATGAAATAATGTGGGTTAAAGTTAGAATTGAAGGTTCTATGCTCAGTGTAGATATAGTAGAGAGGCAAGAACCACCAAAGATAAAAGAAAAGGAGTACACAGGAGATTTAATAGCTAAAAAAAGTGGAGTTATAAATAGAATATATACTAGCGCTGGAACTCCTGTGAAACAACTTGGCACAGTAGTTGATAAAGGTGAGTTAATTGTAAAAGGTCAAGAAGGAAAAGAAGGCATGGAGTTCTCAGTAAAAGCTGAAGGAAAAATATATGCTACTACTTTTTATGAAGAATTCACAAAAGTACCTATATCTATTACCTCAAAAAGAAGAACAGGAAATAAGCAGGTACGATATGGAGTAAATGTAAACAATAATAAAATTTATATTAAGAAATCATTAAATAACTATACAACTTATGATAAAATAGAAGAAAACTGGGGCATCTTTATAAAAGAAACTTATTATGAAACAGAAGAGGTGGAAGAAGCTACTGACACTGACACTGTAATAAAAGAATTACAAAACAAAATTACATTAAATTTAGATAGAGGAGTTAAAATACTAGAGATAACTCCAGAAGTTAAAAAGCAAGAGAAGGAATATGAAATTAGAGTATTAGTTACTGTAGAAGAAGACATAGCAGAAAGTCAAGTTGTAGATACAGAAACAGAAAAAGAAGATGAATCCCCTGAGACTTAAAAAGAGGTGTAAATATGGGACATAAAAAAAGATTATCAAGGATAAGATTTCCAAGAGTAAAACCCTATATTACTTTTATAATTACAACTTTAATAGTTTATTTGATTTTAAGCACTGTAGTAGTAAGTAAAAAATATAACCTTCAAGTAGATGAAATAGCTAAATTTGATATTAAAGCACCAAGAGATGTGGAGGATAAGGTAGCAACTCAAAAAAGTATTGAAGAAGAGCTAAAACACGTACAAGAAACCTATACCTATGATGCTAACATAAGAAAGGGTGCTTTAGATAATATAAATAAACTTTTTGAATTAGTTAAAAAGATAAATTCTGAAAATCCTCCTTATAATTCTTCTGGTGAAGATGATAATGAAAAAATTAAGTCAGAACAGGATAAAATCAATGGGATAAAGCTGAAAGAATTAAAAGAGGAAAGTGTTATAAAAAATCTTTCTACTGAAAACTATGGATTGCTTTTATCCTTAAATGATACTGGATTAAATAGCCTAAATGAAGAGATAGTAAAATGTATGAATAATTTATATGATACTACCCCTATATATGAGAATAAACCTCAGGATATAGTTTCAGCACAAGGATATATAACTGCCTTCTTTAATAATACTAGCTATGCTAAAAATGTTAAGGATTTAGCTATGGCCATAGGTTATTCACAAACTAAGGCCACCTATTTTGTAGATCATGAAAAGACAGAAGAAGCAAGACAAAACATAACTAAAAATGTAACACCTGTAATCTATAAAAAAGATCAAACTATAATAGCAGAAGGTCAACCTATTACTGAATCACAAATTGAGCTTTTAAATGACTTAGGCCTTCTAGATAATGATAAATCTACAGGCATTTATATGAACCTAGTTTTACTCCTAGTTGTTGCAGGAGTATTGGGATTACAGTGGAGATATATAAAAGAAAAGCGCAGAGACATATATGAAGATAATAGTAAGGTTATACTGATAAACCTACTGACAGTACTAACTGTAGTATTAGCTAGGATATCTATTCTCATATCTCCTTATGTTATACCCTTTGCTTGTATTTCAATTTTATTATCTGTACTAATTGATAGTAAAACATCTGTAACCATAGGAATCTTAAATGTAATATTTATATCCTTTATTGTTAAATTTTCAGTGGATTTGACTCTTATAGCTATGGTTAATGCAGTAATAGTTCCAATGGTATTAAAAAGGGTTCAGCAAAGAAATGACATATTGTATTCTTCCTTGCTCATTGGAGCTATAAATGTAGTATTTACTGCTGCCATGGGATATTTCCTAAGCACTAATGTGACTAGTATAATCAATAAGGCTATGCTTACAGGAGTGTCTGCTATAGTTTCAGGAATATTAGCCATAGGAATACTACCAGTTTTAGAAAATATATTTGACGTATTAACTAATATTAAACTTCTAGAGTTAGCTAACCCTAATCATCCCTTAATGAGGAGATTACTTTTAGAAGCACCAGGTACTTATCACCACTGTGTGTTAGTTGCAAACTTAGCAGAGATGGCTGCAGAAAGTGTGGGAGCAAATCCAATACTAGCTAGGGTAGCTTCCTATTATCATGATGTTGGAAAGCTAGAAAGGCCGTATTATTTTAAGGAAAATCAAATAGGTATAGCAAATCCTCATGATGATATGTCGCCAGCTTTGAGCTCTGCCATAATACTATCCCATGTGGAAGATGGGGTTAAATTAGCAGAAAAATATAACTTACCTGAAGGTATCACTGATGTTGTGAGAGAGCATCATGGAGATTCTCTAGCTAAGTATTTTTATATAACTATGAGAAACAAAAGTGAGAATCCTGATAAAGTAAATGAGGCAGATTATAGATATGGCGGACCACCACCAAGATCAAAGGAATCTACCATTATAATGTTAGCAGATGGGGTTGAAGCCTCTGTAAGGTCCATTAATAAGCCTAATAAAAAGAAGATAGAAGAAATGGTAAATAATATAATTAAGAGTAGAATTGATGAAAATCAGTTTGTCAACTCTGACTTAACCTTTAAAGATTTAGAGAAAATAAGAGAGAGTTTTCTAAAGGTTCTATCTGGAATTTACCATGAAAGAATAGAATATCCTAAAGACAAGATTAATTTAACGAAAGAAAACAATGAAAAAAAACTTGAAGAAGATAAAGAAGTGGTATCAACTAAGGAAGAACAGTTTAAGTTAAAAGAGCCAGAAGTAGTTATACAAACTAAAGAAGTTGAAAAAGAAAAGCAGATATAGGATAAATAGGAGATAGAATATGATTTATATAGATAATAGGCAAAGTCTTATTTCCGTTGAAAAAGACTTAGAAGAAAACATTAAAGAAATTATAGATTATGCTTTAAAAGAGGAAAAGGTGCTGATTCCCTATGAAGTAAGTCTAATTTTTGTGGATAATGAAACCATAAGAGAAATAAATTCAGATACAAGAGGGATAGATAGGGCTACAGATATACTATCTTTTCCCATGCTAGACTATGATGAAAAAAAAGTATTCAAGGAGTGTTATTTAGATCATAAATTTTCAATTATTGATTTAAATGAAGGGAATTTAGTCCTTGGAGATATTGTATTATCCTTAGAGAGAGCAAAAGAGCAGAGTGAAGAGTTTGGACACTCCTTTATAAGAGAAGTGTGCTACCTAGTAACTCATTCCATTCTTCACTTGCTTGGATATGATCACATGGAAGATGATGATAAGGTAATAATGAGANNGAAATTCTAAGTGAGTTTAACATTGAAAGATAATAGAGTATATAGGTTATATCAGCTTTAATTAAGGTGGGGTTATTTATGAAGGTAAAGAAACTAGTGGATAGTTTTAACTATGCTATAGAGGGAATAATTTATTCAATACGAACTCAAAGAAATATGAGAATACATATGATAATAGCTATGTTAATACTAACAGCTTGTTTTTTCTTTGACATGACAAAGATGGAACTTTTGGTAATTGCCATTACAATAACAATGGTTGTGGTTGCAGAAATGATAAATACAGCAGTGGAATGTGCCATAGATGCTACTACCAACTTTTATCATCCTCTGGCAAAGATTGCGAAAAATGTAGCTGCAGGAGCAGTATTAGTCACTGCAATAAATGCAGTTTTAGTAGCCTATATAATTTTTGGTGATAAAGTTCTACCTTTTTCTATAATTATTCTTTTAAAAATTAAAAATTCTGACCCTCACATGATATTTTTAATGTTAGTAATAGTTAGTATTGCAACCGTAGTAGTAAAGGCTGTATATGATGAAGGTACACCTTNNAGAGGTGGAATGCCAAGTGGTCATAGTTCTATAGCCTTTGCTGTGGCAACTACCATTACACTATTAACCACAGAGCCACTAATAATGATATTGGCATTTTTATTAGCCTTCATAGTAGCCCAAAGCAGAGTAGATTCTAACGTACACTCCATTCTTGAAGTAGTCCTTGGAGGAGCCTTTGGATCCTTACTAACCCTACTGTTATATCAGCTTATTGGATAATTACAGTATTAATGTTGACCATGTACTTATATTATTGATCCTCATACCTTTCGTATCGTTATTTTACTAAAATGAGCTATTTTAGGTAAAGTAGATATTTTAAATACTATTAAATAAACAAACTAAATAAAATATAAGCAATAAAAATTATGTGATAAAATTCGTATTCTATGGTAAACTAATATAACTAAGAAGGTAAATTAACAAAAGAAATGTGTAATTATTTTAAACTGTGGATAGATTTGAGTAATTAGGTTGGAGGAAGATAAAATGGAGATAAAAGAATTGGTAAAACTTGCTATAGAGGCTAGAGAAAAAGCTTATGTGCCATATTCTAAGTTTAAAGTTGGAGCAGCAATTGAAATGGAAGATGGCAGTGTATTTACAGGCTGTAACATAGAAAATGCTTCTTATGGCGCTACTAACTGTGCTGAAAGAACAGCTATATTTAAAGCTGTATCTGAAGGGCATTCTATAATGAAAAAAATTGCCATAGTAGGAGATATGTCAACATATACAGCTCCCTGTGGAATATGTAGACAGGTTATTGCTGAGTTTGCTGCTAAAGATATAGAAATAGTATTAATTAAAAATCAAGATGAGTATATAGTAAAAACATTAGAAGAAATACTACCAGGAGCTTTTACTAAAGAGGACTTACTTAAATAAGGAGAGATATATGTTTAAATCAGGATTTATAACTATAATAGGAAGACCAAATGTGGGTAAATCAACCCTTTTAAATTATTTAATGGGAGAGAAATTATCTATAGTATCAAGTAGACCACAAACTACAAGAAACAATATACAAACAATACTTACAAGAGATAACTTTCAAATAGTATTTGTAGACACACCAGGTATGCATAAACCTAAACATAAGTTAGGTGAGTACATGGTTAAGATAGCTAAAGATTCCATGCAGGATGTGGATGTGGTGCTATTTTTAACAACACCAGAAGGGGAGATAAACAAGGCAGACCTTCATATTCTAGAACAACTAAAGCAGTGCAATACTAAAGTATTTTTAGTAGTAAATAAAATAGATGAAAACCCTGCTGATAGAGTAGCTAAAACTCTAGAAGAATACACTAAAGTTTTAGATTTTAAAGAAATAATACCTATTTCAGCTATTAATGGAAAGAACACGGAAAAATTATTAGAATTAGTAGTTGATCAGTTACCAGAGGGACCTATGTATTACCCAGAAGACATGATAACAGATCAGCAAGAAAGATTTATAGTAATGGAGACCATAAGAGAAAAAGCACTAAGACTTTTATCTCAAGAAGTACCTCATGGTATTGCTGTAGAAATTTTAACCATGAAGAAGAATGAAAATGGAAGTTATCTTATTGAGGCAAACATGCTATGTGAGAAGAACTCACATAAGGGTATAATAATTGGTAAGAATGGAGCTATGATGAAGAAGATATCTACCTATGCAAGACAAGATATTGAAAAGTTCCTGGGTTGTAAAGTAAACCTAAAGATTTGGGTTAAGGTTAAATCAGAGTGGAGAGATAGTGCATTTGTGTTAAAGGAACTTGGTTATAAGTAGAATTGCAGGTGTTATTCATTGAATACTATCAAGACTAGAGGGATAGTTTTAAAAACCCAAGAATACAAAGAAAATGATAAATTATTATGGATATTTACAGAGGAATTTGGAAAGGTAACTGTAATTGCAAAGGGCGCTAGAAAAAGTAAAAATAAAAATTTTTCAAATACCCTACCTTTCTCCTTTGGTGAGTATCTACTATATAAAGGAAGAACTTTATACACCTTAAATGAAGGGAGAATTATAGATTCCTTTCAGGATATATTAAATGACTATGACACCTTAATATATGGTTCTTATTTTAATGAACTCATAGATATTGCCATAGAAGAAGGTGAGAGTCATCCCATATTTATAGATTTAGTGAAATGTTTTTATCTTATGAGAAATAAGGCTATAGACTTAGACCTTTTAGCAAGAGCCTTTGAAGTTAAGGTTTTAAAGGCTACAGGCTATGGTATATCTTTAGAAAACTGTGCCCTATGTGGAAATAAGATAAATACCACAGACTATATTTCTTTTCAGTTCTATGGTGGAATTTGTAACCAATGTGAGAAACAATATGGTACGAAAGTATCTGCCGCCACATATAATGGATTAAAGTTTCTAAGTAAAGTAGAGCTGGAGAAGGTAGGAAGACTTAATTTAGATATGAATACAAAGGAACAAATAGGAAAAATCCTAGAAACATTTATAAGTCTAAATTATAGAAAAAAACCTAATAGCCTATCCTTACTTAAAAAGTTTTAGTATATAAGTGGTATAATATACTTAAGTATTAAATATCGCTAGGGAGGAAATATTTATGGATGAAGCTACATTAAAAAAGATAAATATATTAAAAGAAAGAGCTAATCTATCTGAAGAAGAAGCTGAAGACTTATTAGAAAGATTCAATGGGGACTTAATAGAAGCGTTAATTCACTGTGAAAGAGAAAAACAAAAGGATAATAGAAATTTCAATGAGAAAATTTCTCAAAGTGAATTTGTAACCTATATAAAAGAGCTGATAAATGCTGGTAATGTTTCTAGAATTATTATCAGAAAGGATGATTCTATCCTAGTGAATATCCCTGTAAATGCAGGAATTGTGGTGGGTATAGTATTATTATTGCAACCAGTTTTAATAGTTTTAGGAGCTGCTACTGCAGTATTTATTGATTTAGAAATAGATATAATTAAAGAAGATGGAACTGTAGAAGTAGTTAATAAAATTGTAAAGAGTACCATGGAAACAACTGCAAAGAAAGCTACAGAAGTAACCCATGAACTAAAAGAAATCTTCTCTGAAACCTCAGGGAAGATTAAAGAAAAAATTTCTGAAGCCAAGAATAATATGAAAAGATAACATAAATAAAAGATGGGTACAGACTCATCTTTTTTTTATTTAGAATAAAATTTACCAAAGAATTAACGAAATATTTTAAAAATTTTTAGAGAAAGTTGCAAATTAAATAAATCTCTTATACAATATAATAGAAAATTACTTAAAAATAACACTTACTTACCCCAATGTGTGATATAATTAAAATCATAGAATTTGGAGTGAATAATAAAATTTTGAAAGGTGGCGAATTGTTATTAAACTCTCGCTTAGACAAGAACAAATAATAGAATTAGTTAAAGAAAATGAACCAATAACCAGTGAAGCTATCGCAAAAGAGTTAGGGCTTACGCGATCCGCCATAAGACCAGATTTATCTATATTGACTATGACCGGTATACTTCAAGCAAGACCTAAAGTTGGATATGTGTGTGTTAAAAATTCAAATAAAGAACCTAAAAACAGTGAAATTAGAAATATAAAGGTTAAAGATGTAATGTCTGAACCTGTTCTGGTAAAGGAAGACACACCTGTTTATGAGGCCATTCTAACACTTTTTTTAAATGACACAGGAACTTTATTCATTGAAAATGAAGGAGCACTATTAGGAGCTGTATCTAGAAAAGACTTCATAAAGATGGCTATGGGAACAGCTGATATGCATAGAGTACCCGTTGGAATTATCATGACTAGAATGCCTAATATTGTTAGTGTATCAGAGGAAGATTCAGCCTTTGATGCCGCAAAGAAAATAATTGAGCATCAGGTAGATTCCTTACCTGTTGTAAGACTAGAACTTTTAAGGGGAAAAGAAGTTCCGAAAATTGTAGGAAAAATATCTAAGACAACAATTTCTATGGTATTTGTAAAACTGGGTGAAAATGAATAATTTTATTCATTTGACTATATAACTATAATTTAAGAGTTAAGGGGTTGTATAACATGGAAAAGAAAAAATATGTGTACCTTTTTAATGAAGGCAACGGCGGCATGAAAAATTTACTAGGTGGAAAGGGTGCAAACCTTGCAGAGATGACAAGCATAGGAATTCCAGTGCCACAAGGCTTCACAGTAACAACTGAAGCTTGTAATAAATACTACGATGACGGAAAGAAAATTGCAGAAGAAATCGTTAAAGAAATTCATGAAAAAATGGCTGAGTTAGAAAAACTTACAGGCAAAAAGTTTGGAAGTCTAGAAAATCCTTTATTAGTTTCAGTAAGATCTGGTGCTAGAGCATCTATGCCTGGAATGATGGATACTATCCTTAATCTAGGATTAAATGATGAAACTGTTGAAGTAATGGCTAAAAAAACAAAAAATCCTAGATTTGCATATGATTCATACAGAAGATTCATTCAAATGTTTGCTGATGTAGTTATGGAAGTAGAAAAGAGAAACTTTGAAGATATCATGGATAAGATGAAGGCTGCTAGAGGCGTAAAACTTGATACAGAATTAAATGCAGAAGACTTAAAAGAATTAGTAGCTAAGTTTAAAGCTTACTACAAAGAAGCTAAGGGAGAAGAATTCCCAAGTGATCCTACAGAACAATTAATAGCTTCTATCACTGCTGTATTTAGATCTTGGAACAATCCTAGAGCTATAGTATATAGAAGAATGAACGATATTCCTGGTAGTTGGGGAACTGCAGTAAACGTTCAAGAAATGGTATTTGGTAATAAAGGAAATACTTCTGGTACAGGGGTTGCATTCTCAAGAAACCCATCTACAGGAGAAAAGAAAATATTTGCTGAATACTTAATGAATGCTCAAGGTGAAGATGTTGTTGCTGGTATCAGAACACCTCAAAAAATAGAGCAATTAGAACAAGAAAATCCAGAAGTATACAAACAATTCATGGATATTGTAAACACTTTAGAAAACCATTACAGAGATATGCAAGATATGGAGTTCACTATAGAAGAAGGTAAGCTTTACTTCCTACAAACAAGAAACGGTAAGAGAACAGCTCAAGCTGCATTAAAAATAGCTGTTGACCTTGTAGAAGAGAAAATGCTTACTAAGGAAGAAGCAATCCTTAAAGTTGAACCAAAACAATTAGATACATTATTACATCCTGCCTTTGATTCAGCATCACTTAAGGCTGCAGCAGTTATAGCTAAAGGACTTCCAGCATCTCCTGGTGCTGCTTGCGGCAAGGTTTACTTCACTGCAGAAGATGCAAAAGCTGCCCATGAAAGTGGTGAAAAGGTAGTTTTAGTTAGACTTGAAACTTCACCAGAAGATATTGAAGGTATGATTGCCTCTGAAGGTATATTAACAGTAAGAGGTGGAATGACTTCTCACGCAGCTGTTGTTGCTAGAGGTATGGGTACATGCTGTGTTGCTGGTTGTGGCGACTTAACAGTAAATGAAGGAGATAGAACCTTTGCAGTAGGTGGAGTTACTTATAAAGAAGGGGACTACATCTCAATAGATGGAAGTACAGGAAATGTATATGCAGGACAAATTAAAACTGTAGATCCTGAAATAAGTGGATACTTTGGAACATTCATGGCATGGGCTGATGAAATAAGAAGCTTAAAAGTAAGAACTAATGCTGATAATCCAAGAGATACAGCTCAAGCAGTTAAGTTCGGAGCAGAAGGAATAGGACTTTGTAGAACAGAGCACATGTTCTTTGAAGGCGAGAGAATAATGGCTATAAGACAAATGATCGTTGCTAAGGATGAGGCTACAAGAAGAGCAGCTCTAGAAAAATTATTACCAATGCAAAAGGGTGACTTTATAGGAATTTACGAGGAGTTACAAGATAGACCAGCCACTATAAGATTCTTAGATCCACCACTACATGAGTTCCTTCCTCATGAAGATGATGAAATAGTAGAATTAGCTAAAGAACTTGGAATTACCTTTGAAGAACTAAAAAATACTGTTGAATCATTACATGAGTTTAACCCAATGATGGGGCATAGAGGTTGCAGACTTGCAGTTTCTTACCCAGAAATAGCTGAAATGCAGACGAGAGCAGTAATAGAAGCTGCTATAGATGTTAAAACTAGAAAAGGTTATGATATAGTACCTGAAATCATGATACCATTAATTGGAGAAGTAAAAGAGCTTAAGTATGTTAAAAACATAGTTACAGAAATAGCTGATAAAATCATAAAAGAATCAGGCATAGATATGAAGTACATGGTAGGAACTATGATAGAAATTCCAAGAGCTGCTNNGCTGCTTTAACTGCTGATGAAATAGCTAAAGAAGCTGAATTCTTCTCTTTTGGAACTAATGACTTAACACAAATGACCTTTGGATTCTCAAGAGATGATGCTGGAAACTTCTTAAAACACTACTATGACAAGAGCATATATGAATCCGATCCATTTGCAAGATTAGACCAAGTTGGAGTTGGAAAACTTGTTAAGATGGCTGCAGACCTAGGAAAATCAACTAGACCAGACATCAAACTTGGAATATGTGGAGAGCACGGTGGAGATCCATCTTCCGTTGAATTCTGCCACGAAGTAGGATTAAACTATGTATCATGCTCACCATTCAGAGTTCCAGTAGCAAGACTTGCAGCTGCTCAAGCTGAAGTTAAAAATCCAAGAAAAAAATGTTGCTGTGGATGCAAGTAAAAATAAAATAAAAAATAACAATTAACAAAGAGGTAATCTGAAAAGAATTAAAAAATTTTCAGATTACCTCTTTATATATCCTTGAGAGTCTTATTTAAAGGAAATTTTAGTGCTGAATTTATTTTCAATATAATCCAGTAGTTTATAACTGAAATCAATATGGATATCATTGTGTAATACAGCTTTATTAAGCAGATTAATAAAGGCTTTTTTATTGCATTTTGATATATTTTTATAGTAATCCCTAGATAATTTCCAATATTTTTGTGGAAAGGCTAAGTAGGCAAGGATATATTTATAATCATCAAAGGTCAAAGGATGACTGCTCTCGTATTCCTGTAAAAAGTTTATGGCTAAATCTCCATTCCAGCAAGTGTTTTCTCTTCTCATCAGTCGCCTTAAACAATAAGAAATATCAAAGGCTGAATAGTCGTATCTACATTTATCAAAGTCGATAACATAAATTTTACTCTGATTTATAATAAGATTTTTACTTACATAATCATTGTGACATATAGAAACAGATAAGTTGTCATAGTCTATGGTATTGGCTACATTAGTTGATAAATTTGCTAGACACATGCTATTAGTAAAGCTAACTTTGTATATTTTAGAAAAATAATCTTTATACTTTAATGCTAGCTTTTCATTTTTAACAAGTTGAACAGTATGTTTATTTAAAGAGTCTGTAAGATTGGTGAAACCTTCTTTATGTTTACTACCTAAAATTGGGGAAAATCCTAAAGAAGTCTCGTGAATTTGTCCTAAATTTCTACTTGCCATATTCACATTATTTATATCATCAAAATCGCATTTATCCCCTTGAATCCAATCTGTGAGAATAAACAACATATCATTGTACCTTACATATCTTCCATGATTAGTAGTAGATAGTATTCTAGGTACATTTATATTATTACGATATAACCATTCTATGGCTGAATAAATAAAAAGCAGTTCATCTACATCATAATATACTTTTTTTAAACAATACTCATGGGAATCACTTTCTATTTTATAAACAGCTCTTTGCTTATCGGTATCCTTAAACTTCACCTGATATATACTGCAATTATTAGATAAATTATAATAAGGTAATACATTTTTCTTAATATTACTTGGCGATAGTAAATTAGAGTTAGAACTATCTGCTATTGCGTTACTCATTGTACTTCTCTCCTTAAAAATACTATAAGATAATATTAAATATCTCTACTACAATTATGTTTATGAAAAATTTATGATAAATATATCAATTCATTGAAATATTGAAAGATTTTTATAGTCTATTAAAGGAATATTCATGTATAGTAAAGAAATTATATACATACATAATATAGTTATTAAATATGCTTAACAGAGTTGTTAGCTTCTTTGAAGCTTACTAAAAGAATTCTAAGTATCAATTTATTTGATACCTAGAATTCGTTGTCCTTTAGGGAAAATTGTTATCTAAGGACGTAGCAGCTCTTTACTACAATTTTATGGGAGTATTAGAGCTGGTAGTCATTGGATAAATAGTGATTAAATTTAATATTTTTAATATATAGAATACTTGAATGCTATAGAAATAAAACTACAATTTATGTTATAATATAAAAGTTTTTATAAACTAAATTTGGACATCTAAGCATAACTTTAGGTATTCAATAAGAAATAAAGGTAGGTGCAATGATGAATATTAGGGAAAACATAGAAAAGAGTGAAGAGTATAGTATAATACCACAGGGCTCAAAATCTAAAAACTCTATGGGCAGGGCTAGAAGTGAAGAATTAGATGAAGTTAGAACTACCTATATGATTGACCGAGATAGAATAATACACTGTAAATCCTTCAGGAGGCTAAAGAGAAAGACTCAAGTATACATTAAAACCTGGAGCGACCACTATAGAACCAGGCTTACCCATACCTTGGAAGTGGCACAAATTGCAAGAACTATAGGTAGAGGCATAGGGCTAAATGAAGACTTAATAGAAGCTATAGCGCTAGGTCATGATATTGGACATGTTGCCTTTGCTCACAGTGGAGAAGAAGTACTTAATGAATTACTCACCAATGGTTTTAGCCATAACCAAAACAGTGTTAGGGTATTAACACATATAGAAAATAATGGACAAGGGTTAAATTTGTCAAAGGAGGTACTGGACGGAATACTATATCATAGTGGTTTTTCTAATAACAGTAGCAAAGCTTTTACCTTAGAGGGGCAAGTAGTAAAGTATAGCGATAAAATCGCTTATGTAAATCATGACATTGACGACTCCCTAAGAGCAGGAATTTTATCAATGGAGGATATACCAAAGGATATACTTGAGATTTTAGGGAATACTCATGGAGAGAGAGTAGATACCTTAGTTAAGGACTGTATCTATAGAACAAAAAGCAATATAAATTACAGTGATATTCAAGTGTCATTATCTAAAGATATAGATTATAACTTTAAAAAGCTTAGAGATTTTATGTTTAAAGAAGTCTATAATGGAGAATTTCTAAAAGAAGAAAGGGATAAAGCTAGGTTTATTCTTATTCAGCTTTATAAATATTTTTATTTTCATGAAGAAAAACTACCTGAATTTTACAAGTCAATAGCCAAGGAAGAAGGACTTAATCAAGGTGTTGCTGATTATATAGCAGGAATGAGTGATGAATACTGTATAGATCTGTTTAAGGACATATATATACCTAGTTAAGGATATTTATTTAAAGTAATGACTATACAAATATTTATTTAAATAAAATAACTCTTTATGAAGGAAAACTATATCTTATAAAGAATATATATAGCATACAATACAATTATATTACAAAAAACTTTTTTTAAAAAAAGGATTTAAGAAATATATGTCGAATTATAAGAGCTAGGAATTTGTACGTAGAGTTAAATTCTTTTAGACTTAATGAATAATATATTTAGTAGGTTTCTTTAAGTTTAGAATCACTTGAGAGTGAGGTGAGTTAATAATGTTTTCTGAAGAAATAATACAAAAAATAAAAGAGGAAAATGATATAGTGGATATCGTTTCAGAGGTAGTAACCTTAAAAAAAACGGGGAAAAATTATTTAGGAAGATGTCCATTTCACAGTGAAAAAACACCTTCATTTACTGTATCAAGTGAAAAACAAATATATAAATGCTTTGGATGCGGAGAGGCTGGTAATGTAATAAGTTTTGTTATGAAAACTAGGAACATGTCTTTCCCAGAAGCAGTAAAACTTCTTGGAGAAAAGGTAGGCATTGTAGTAGATGATGCAGATTTATCAGGTAAAAGTTCAGCAGCTAATGAAAAATTTAAGCGGATGTATGATATAAACATACAAGCGGCCAGGTATTTTTATACTAATTTAAAAAGATTTAAGGCTCCTTATGAATACCTAAAAGGAAGAGGTATAACGGATGATACTATTAAAAAGTTCGGTATTGGCTTTGCACTAGACAATTGGCAGGGAATACGTTCCTATTTAAAACAAAGAGGCTTTAGTGAAAAAGAAATATTAGAACTAGGACTTACTACAAAAAATGAAAAGGGAAATATATACGATAGATTTAGAAACAGAATTATATTTCCTGTATTTAATGTCAGTGGTAGGGTAATAGGCTTTGGTGGAAGGGTTTTAGATGATTCTAAACCCAAATACTTAAACTCTCCTGAAACCCCGATATTTCATAAAGGAACAAATCTTTATGGATTAAATTTAGCAATAAAGAATAATTTAGCTAGAACAGTTATCATGGTTGAAGGTTATATGGATGTAATCTCTCTTTCTCAGCAAGGAGTAACCAATGTAGTTGCCACCTTAGGAACTGCATTAACAGAAGGTCAATGTAAATTATTAAAGAGATATATTGATACTGTAATAGTATCCTTTGATTCAGATGTAGCAGGTCAAAATGCTACTATAAGAGGATTGGAAATATTACAAAAATCTGGGTTTGACCTTAAAATTCTACAAATTCCTAGTGGAAAAGATCCCGATGAATTTATTAGATCTTTCGGTAAAGAAAAATTTCTAAATCTAGTAGATGGGGCTCTACCAATTATAGATTTTAAACTAAGGATAGCAGAAAAGGGGATTGACTTTTCAAAACAGGAAATGGTGATTAAATATCTAAAGAAAGTAATTAATGTGCTAAAGGACCTTGATCCACTAGAAAAAGCCGTATATATTAAGCAGGTTTCGGAGAAAAGTGGCATAGGTGAAGAAGCTATAATGGAATCCTTAGATAAAAATCCCGATAAATCTATACAAAATAGCAAAAATCATAATATAAATAGGAAATTTGGGCAAAAATTATATTTAGAGCCTGGGTTTGTTAGGGCTGAAAGAACAGTATTAAGCCTTGCCCTTGATAAAAGGCTAAGTGATAAAATATTTAGTAATGTAAGTGAAGATGACCTTATATTAAAGGCACATAAAGTAATTTATAAAATCATTAAAGAAAACAATATGTGCTCTAAGGAAGAATTGATAAAGATTATTAACCTGCAAACTATGCAGGATAGTGAGTTCACAAAGGAATGGATAAAAATTCAAGAATATAAAGTTGATATAGATGAAGGGTCCATAGACAAAATGGTAAGTGACTGCGTGAATAACATAAAAAAATACAAGTTAGAGGAGTCAAGAAAGAAAATTATGGATAAAATTAGAAAGTGTGAGTCTGAAGGGTTGGTTGAGGAAACTTTGATGTTAGCTAGAGAGCTTATGGATATACAAAAGGAAATGGGAAAACTATAGGAGAGAGGAGGTAATGCAATGAAGGATAAAGCAGGAAAAGTTGCTATAGTAAAGAAATTAGTAGAAAAGGGTAAGAAAAAAGGAAATTTAACTTATAAAGAGATAATGGAAGAAGTAGAAGGTGTAGAACTAACTCCAGAGCAAATAGAAAAGATTTATGAAGTTCTAGAATCTATGGGAATAGACGTTATAGGTTTAGAGCCAGAAGTTGAGGATGAAGAAGAAGTAGAAGTAGAAGTTGATATAACAATTCCAGAAGGAATTGCCATAGATGATCCAGTTAGAATGTACCTTAAAGAAATTGGTAAGGTGCCTCTATTATCAGCTGAAGAAGAGATGAGACTTGCTAAGCTTATAGAAAATGGTGATGAATATGCTAAAAAGAAATTAGCAGAGGCAAACCTTAGATTAGTTGTAAGTATTGCTAAAAGATATGTAGGTCGTGGTATGTTGTTTTTAGACTTGATTCAAGAAGGTAATTTAGGACTTATAAAAGCTGTAGAAAAGTTTGACTACAGTAAGGGATTTAAATTCAGTACCTATGCTACATGGTGGATTAGACAGGCAATTACAAGAGCTATTGCAGACCAGGCTAGAACTATTAGAATACCGGTACACATGGTAGAAACTATTAATAAGTTAATTAGAGTATCAAGGCAGCTTCTTCAAGAATTAGGAAGAGAGCCATTACCGGAAGAAATTGCTAAACATATGGATATGAGCGTAGATAAAGTTAGGGAAATAATGAAAATTGCTCAAGAACCTGTATCTTTAGAAACACCTATAGGTGAAGAAGAAGATTCTCATCTTGGAGATTTTATTCCTGATGATGATGCCCTTGCTCCAGCAGAAGCAGCAGCTTTCACTATGTTAAAGGAACAACTAATAAGTCAACTTAGAACTTTAACTCCAAGGGAAGAAAAGGTGTTAAGACTTAGATTTGGTCTTGATGACGGAAGAGCTAGAACTCTTGAGGAAGTTGGAAAAGAGTTCAATGTAACAAGAGAAAGAATTAGACAGATTGAAGCAAAGGCATTAAGAAAGTTAAGACATCCAAGTAGAAGTAAAAAACTTAAGGATTATTTAGATTAGTTAGGGGCTGTCTTCTGGCAGCTCTTTTGTTATACATACAAAATTTGTAATAGACAAAATACATTAGTATAATATAAAATAAAGGTATATACAATTTATAAGGAGGTAATCCATGAATAGTTTCAATAGCAATAAGAAACTAGAAATAATTCCAACTATATTCACATTTGTTATATTTAATGTAATAGGGGGTTGGTCTGCATATATTCTAGATTCCTATCTTATGTTGAGTTTAATAAGAGTAATGTTAGTGATTTGCAATATATTCTACTTATATCATATTGGAATATGGTTAACTGTAAAGTATGAAGTAACAAATAGTGAATTGAGGATAAATGCACTAGGAGGACTTAAAAAAGTAATTTTACCCTTAAGTGATATAGAATGCTACACTGTGGAAAAAGGAAAAATAAGAGGTATAAGCCTTTCAGGTATATGCTCTAATAAATTTGCAATAGGAAGAATTGTAGTAAAAAACTTAGGAACCGCTAGAATGTTTGTGACAAGCGGAAATAGTGTTATATATTTAAAAACTCAAGATATAAGCTATGCTGTGTCACCTAAAAACTCTGAAAAGTTCCTAGAAATTTTAAATAACCTAGGTGTTGAAGAAAAGACTTGGACAAAGAAATATAATAAGGTAAGTAGACTACATAAGGATAAAAAGTTTATATATCCATTGATTTTAACTAGTACAATAATTTTATTTACAACTTTTTTTCCAATGGTTTTATATATATTAAATAAACTTCCAGATGTAATGCCTTTAGTTATTAACGTGTCTAAAGAAGCGGGAGAAGTAGGTACAGATAAGCAATTTGCTTTTGCCCAGATGCTCTATGGTCTATTAAATATGGCAGTGATGTTCTGTATGTATTATGCAGCTCACTTTTGTGCAAAATATGATAAAAAGTCTGCCTATAGGTATATGTATATATCACTTTTAGTGGCAATATTATTCCTATATCTTCAAATGAGACTTATTATGTCTGTTATATAATTAAGGTGTTAGGTGAAAATATGATGATTAGCAAAAGATTAAAGTTAATAAGTGATTTAATCACAGGGGTTAATTCTATGGTAGATGTAGGAACTGACCATGGATATGTACCCATAGAACTTTTAAAAAAAAATAAAATAGACTTTGCCATAGCCAGTGATATTAATAAAGGTCCTGTGGAAAAGGCTAAGAAAAATGTTAGAGATAATAATTTACAACATGAGATACAATGTAGACTTGGAGGAGGACTTACAACGGTAGCTCCTAGAGAAGTAGATGTAGCTGTAATTGCTGGTATGGGAGGAAACTTGATAAGAGATATACTAGAGGAAAGTAGGGAGATCTTTAAAGAGTTAAACTATGTTATAGTCCAGCCAGTACAAAATCCAGAAGTCTTAAGGGAATATCTTTATACATCAGGATGCAACATCCTAGATGAGTGGATAATATATGATGAAGAAAAATACTATGAAATTATGAAGATATCCTGGGGAGATAAGCCTAAGGTTATTGAGCCTATTTTTTATGAAATAAGTAAGCTACTTTTAGGTAAGAAAGATAATACCTATAGGGAATATTTAAATTATAAGTTAGAAAAGTATTTAAGAATCCATGAAGAGCTTAAGGGTGACACGGAAAATTCAAGAAAAAGAAAGCTGGAGTTATGGGATAAAATTCAAAGGATAAAGGGCTTTTTGCTTGAGTAAATGGTTGGAGGTATATTTTTATGGTAAAAATAAATGAAATCATTGATATAATGGAGGGACTTGCTCCCTTAAACCTAAAAGAAAGTTACGATAACGTTGGGTTTATGGTTGGAGATAGAGAAAGAAAAGTAACAAAGGTCCTAGTCGCTCTAGATTGCACCATAAAGGTCATAGAAGAAGCAAAGGAATTAGGAGTTCAGTTTATTCTAACTCATCATCCACTGCTGTTTAAGAAGCCTAAAACCATAACTACAGATAGTCTCCAAGGGAAAAAGATAATGAAGTTAATAGAAAATGGTATAGCACTGTATTCTAGTCATACTAATTGGGATATTGTAAAGGGTGGCTTAAACGATGAATTTGTAAAGCTTCTTGGCTTTCAAGAAAGTAAAATCATTGAAGCAGCTCCATCAGAGCCTAGAGCAGGAGTGGGAAGAATAGTTCAGCTAAAGGAAGAAACTACGCTAGAGGAAATAATAAAGGGCATTAAAGATAAATTGAAATTACAAAATTTAAGATATTCCGGAGAGTTAAATAAAAAGATAAAAACCATAGCTTTAGTTAATGGAAGTGGAGAAGATTACTTGCAGCAATCCTATGACCTAGGTGCTGAACTATTAATCACAGGTGATACTACCTATCACTTTGTATCTGACTATGAAGAGATGGGACTCTCTGTAATAGATATAGGACATTTTAATTCAGAATGGCCCCTTGTAATGAGTTTAACAGAAAAGATTAAAAAAATATTAGAGCCCAGAGGTGTGGAGGTTATTTTATCAAAAGCTACTAAGGATCCCTATAATTTTATTTGATGACTACCAGCTCTAATAATCCCATATAAAAACATGCCTAATAGAGTGCGGGAAACTCTGAAATCCACACTACACCAACAACTAGTTAACTATTTAAATAGTTAACTAGTTTAAATTTTATATATTTAACTAGGAATATAGTTAAAATTTTCTATAGTTTCATAGATAAATATAAACATAGGTATATAGGTCTATATTTATCTATCAATCTAGTTAAATTGTTTCATATATGGATATTATAACTTAAAATGGGAAATTTAAAGGCGTTGCAATGATAAAAGATTTATGTTAATATTAATTTTGCGAGTAAGCCAGACAATCTCTGCTGAGAAATCAGGAGAGGAAAGTCCGAGCTCCATAGGGCAGGGTGCTGGGTAACTCCCAGTGAAGGCGACTTTAAGGAAAGTGCAACAGAGATATACCGCCTTAATGACTTTTTTAGAGGAATACATTCTAACTTGTTAGAATTCATAAGTTCGAGGGACTAAATCTTAGATTTAGACTCTCACTTAATTTAAGGTAAGGGTGGAAAGGCGAGGTAAGAGCTCACCAGCGCAATGGCGACTTTGCGGCTATGTAAACCCCATCTGGAGCAAGATCGAAAGTGGAACATTATGGGGCTGCCCGTCCCGTTCCCGGGTGTATCGCTTGAGTCTATTAGTAATAATGGGCCTAGATAGATGATTGTCTAACACAGAACTCGGCTTATAGACTTACTCGATCCATTAAAAACACTAAGGTATGAACTTAGTGTTTTTATTTTATCATTTTTCAACAAATAGCGAATAATTAACTTTTTAAAATCTTATTCTTTCAATTAGAAAGAATAAGATTTTTATTTTTCGGTAGAATTCAGTGTTAACTTATAAAGGGGAAATATAACTTTTATAAAATGAAACTTAATATAAAATAAAATGTATCACAAGATAAAAATAATTAGTGAAAATCTTTGAGATATCTATAAAAATGTAGTAATATATAGGAAAATAAGGTTATTTTACTTAAATAGTCTTAAATGAGATGAAATGAAGTTTCATAATTTTAAATAATGTTATATTATTATAATATAAAGAAAATTTGGTAAATTGCATGAAATTGAAACAATTAACTTCAAATTTAGTTTCGAATTAGTTACGTAATTATAATCCTTTCATAAAATAGCATTTGTGAGAATAGCAATAGTATCCATAGGCTTATTAATAATAAATAAAAAACCCTTAAAATCTAATAAACAATAAGCATTTCATACAAGCGCTAAATATACGCATCGTGGTGTTTGTATATACCATAAAAAGACTAGGATTTCCCCCAATCCTAGTCTTTTGCTTTATAGAAGAATAATTTTAAATATAAAAAATTTTCAAGAAAATTTAAAGGGGATTGAATAAAGCAATGATAGAATTAAGATATATTTTTATAAAGAAAAAGGTATCTCCATAGGAGGTTAAATAATAGTTCTATCAAGGGTTTGAAAAAGGAAGAACATAAAAATGTAAAAAGCTAAGAATATAAAAACATAGGAATATAGTATTGTTTTAAATATATTAGAATTTCTATAAAAGATTTAATTAAAGGATATATTTGGATATAACCCTATGCGATAACAGTAAAATCTATGGCAAATTATTATAAATTGTGATATAATTTTTTGAGTAACGACATAAATAAAGAGTCGCTGTTAACGAAAGTTAGTAACTGTGCAGGTTAACAAGGATTCACGAAGCTTAAAAAATAGACAAGCTTATTGATTGTACATAAATAATATATAGAAAATAAGACTCATTACAGAAGAAGAAATGAAATATATGGTGTTATAGGTAATATGTATCTTTTAAAATCGTATATTATATAAGGGAAGTTTATAGTAATTTAAAGAATATGTAGGATTAAGAATTAATTAAATTTATGAAGATTGGAAATTTCGTATATTTGATTGGAGGAAGTAAAAGTGAAAAGGGCGTTTGATTTAGTGGTAAGTGTTATAGCATTAATAGTATTATCACCTATAATTCTAATTATTTCTATATTAATCAAGTTAAACAATAAGGGCTCTGTAATATTTAAGCAGTATAGAGTAGGGAAAGATAATAAAGAATTTGTAATTTATAAGTTTAGATCCATGGTGGAATATGCACCTGAGGTGGCTAGTACAGCTTTAGAAAATCCTGATGAGTATATAACTACTATGGGTAAGTTCTTAAGAAAGACAAGTTTGGATGAATTGCCACAGTTATTAAATATCATAAAAGGTGATATGAGCTTAGTGGGACCAAGGCCTGTTATTAATGATGAAAGTGAAAAAGAATTATTGAAATTAAGGACAGAGTATGGGGTTCATAAACTTGTTCCAGGACTTACTGGTTGGGCACAAATTAATGGTAGGGATAGTATGTCTACAGCTAGAAAAATAACCTTAGAAAAAGAGTATTTAGAAAGACGAAGTTTTACATTTGACTTTAAAATACTTTTTATGACCTTTGTGAAGGTTTTTAGACAAGAGGGTATTGTTGAAGGAAGAGAAGAGTTGGAAGAAGTGGTTTATCATTCGGTAAAAGCAAAGGATGCTATGTAGTTATCTGAAAATATTAAAAACTTAAATACTATAATTCTAAATTAGAATATTTGTTGCAAATATAATGCTAGGTACAAAGCTAGGACTAAGAAAGAAATGAAGAAATATATAAATTAATTAAAGGAGAAATTCATTAATATGGCTATACCAAGAATAATTCACTATGTATGGGTTGGTGGAAAAGAGAAACCAGAGAATATTAAAAGATGTATGAAAACATGGGAAAAACACTTGAAGGATTATAAGATTATAGAGTGGAATGAAGAAAATTTTGATATAAACTCAAATAAGTTTGTGAAACAAGCCTATAAAGCTAAAAAATGGGCATATGTAAGTGACTATATAAGAGCATATGCTATATATAATTATGGGGGGATTTACTTAGATACTGATGTATTAGTATTGGATAATTTAAAGGCATTTTTGGATAATAAAGCCTTTGTAGGGTTTGAAAATCATCTTTATCCTTTTACAGCTGTGTTTGGAGCGGAAAAAAATCATCCTTTTGTTCAAGATATGTTAAAATATTATGATGAATTAGACTTTGAATTTGATTCAAATGATCAGATGGCAAAAGTTAATACTAAAATAGTATCTGAAATACTAATAAATAAGTACAATTGTAAAGTAGATAATCAAGAACAGATATTAGAAACTGGTATCAAAGTTTATCCTGATTATATATTATGTAATCCATCTAAGAAATCATCTACAATACATGTGTTTACTGGAACTTGGATTGAAGGAAAGAGAGAAATTTTAAAAAAATTTGTCCTATGGTTAAAAGTAAGAATTAAAAGTAAGACATCTGCTAAATTGTATGACAAGTTTATACGAAAGGGAAAGTGTTAGTGTATGAAGCAAATTGCAATATTTCAAAGTGATTTAAATGTTGGTGGTATTCAAAAATCACTAGTTAATTTATTAAATAGTTTAGATGAAAGCAGAGAGTATGAAATTGATGTTTATTTAAATGAAAGAACTAACTTTTATAATTTGGAGTTTTCAGATAAGATACATATTAAGTATTTGAACAAACTTCCATATATAAATAGGTTTATATATTTTAATATTTTAAAAGGTATAGTTAAAAAATATAAAAGTGATAAAAAGTATGATATTGCAATTGACTTTAGTAGTTATAGAAATGAGTGTGCACTAGGAACTATAAATTGCGATGCTAAAAAGAAAATAATGTGGATTCATAATGATATGGGTATTAAAAAAAGTGAAGAGTTTAAATATAAAATATTGCATCATTTTTTCAAAGAAAAATTTAAGTATTTTGATGCTTTTGTAGCTGTTTCAGATGGAATAATAGACTCTTTTAGAAAAGAAAGCAAAATGAATAATGTACCAATTTATACAATGCCTAATATAATTAATGTGAATGAAATAACAGATAAAAGTAAAGAAAATCATGATTTGAAGTTAGATGAAAATTTCACTAATATAGTATCAATGGGAAGATTGTGCCACCAAAAAGGGTTCGATTTATTATTAGAGGATTTTCAGAAAGCATTAAACAAAAGAAAAGATTTAAGATTATTCATATTAGGTGATGGACCAGAAAAAGTTAATCTGGAGAAACAGATAAAAGAGTTGCAATTAGGTTCATATGTTAAATTGTTAGGAAACAAAAGAAATCCGTATAAATATTTGAAGAGTATGGATGCATTTGTATTGACTTCAAGATATGAAGGACAAGGGATGGTACTTTGGGAAGCAAAAGCTTTAGGGTTACAAGTTATTATACCTAAAAGATTAGAAAAGTATAACGCTGGGATACATGGAGTAGACAATATTGTGAGTGCTTTATGTGAAGTGCAAAGAAAAGAAAAAATATATGATGATTTGAATGAATATAATCAATCATCTTTATCGGTATTTGACTCATTAATATAATTAAAAATAATATGTAATACTATGGTGAGGTAAGCATGAGAGAGTTCTTTAGTAGAATATATAGAGGTAGTAAAAGTGAATTTTATGATGATTCGTATGAAGCTTTAAAGCTAAATAAAAAGATGTTTGTTGTTACGGCAAACCCGGAAACATTAATGATTGGAAAAGAAAGTGACACATTTTATGATGTTCTAAAAAGTGAAAATACAATTATAGTACCTGATGGTATAGGAATTATTAAAGGGGCTAATTATATAGGAATACCAATAAGAGAGAGAATTACAGGAGTAGAATATGTATCATATTTATTAGAAACTTTAAATAAATTATGCAAAACGCTGTATCTATACGGAGCGAGTCAGAAAACATTAAACTCTTTAGTGGAAAAAATTAAAACAGAATATCCAGATATAGACCTAGTTGGATATATTGATGGTTATAATAAAAGTGATGAAGATGTACATAGAGATATTATAAAATTAGAGCCAGATGTTGTATTAGTAGCCTTAGGAATACCTAAACAAGAGTTATTTATAGATGGCGTATATAAAAATGTTAAAAAGGGGATTTTTGTTGGTGTTGGTGGTGCATTTGATGTAATTAGTGGTTGTAAAAAAAGAGCACCTGAGATTTTTATAAAATTAAATTTAGAATGGTTATATAGGATAGGAAAAGAGCCTAAAAGAATAAAAAGATTTTATAGTAGTAATATTAAATATATTAAAGAGTTGGCAAGACTAAAAAATGGAGGGCATATCAATGAAAATAAAGGTAATGACTGTATTCGGAACAAGACCAGAAACAATTAAGATGGCTCCACTTGTTAAAGAATTAAAGTCACGTAAAGAAATAGAATCAATTGTATGTGTAACTGCACAACATAGACAAATGCTAGATCAAGTTTTAAATGCATTTAAAATTATTCCGGATTATGATTTAGATATCATGAAACAAGGACAAACTTTAACTGATATTACTAGTAGAGTTCTACAAGGATTGGATGGTGTAATAAAAGAGGTTAAACCTGATATAGTTTTAGTTCATGGTGATACAACAACTACTTTTGCAGGTGCATTAGCTGCTTTTTATAATCAAGTTGCAGTAGGACATGTAGAAGCAGGGCTTAGAACATACAATAAATATTCACCATTTCCAGAAGAAGCAAATCGCCAATTTGTAGGTAATATAGCTGATATTCATTTTGCACCTACTGAAATGAGTAGAGAAAATCTATTAAAAGAAGGCAAAAAAAATGAAACAATTGTAGTAACAGGCAATACTGCCATTGATGCTTTGCAGACTACAGTTTGTGATGACTATAATCATGAGATTCTTGATTGGATTGGAAATGATAAGATGATAATGCTTACGGCCCATAGAAGAGAAAATTTAGGTGAACCTATGAGAAATATGTTTAGGGCTATAAGAAGAATAATAGAAAAATATGATGACATAAAGATGGTATATCCAGTTCATCTTAATCCTATAGTAAAGCAAGCAGCTGAAGAGATATTTGGAAATTGCGATAGAATTAAATTGATTAATCCTTTAGAGGTTATTGATTTTCACAATCTTTTAAATAAATCCTTCTTGATATTAACTGATAGCGGTGGAATACAAGAAGAAGCTCCTTCATTAGGAAAGCCGGTTATTGTGTTAAGAGATACCACAGAACGTCCAGAAGGAATAAAAGCTGGTACTTTAAAATTAGCAGGCACCAATGAAGAAGTAATATACAATATGATTGAAGAATTGATAAGTAATAAACAGGAATATGAAAAAATGAGTAAGGCATCTAATCCATATGGTGATGGTAAGGCAAGTAAGCGTATTGTTGATGAAATTATTAAGAGGTTTAATTAGAATTGTATGATACTATATTTTGGAGGAATAAAGGGTGAATATAGATAAATTAAGAACTAAAGATGTTAGGTATTTGGATATTTTAATGGTATTTTTATTAATGAATCCAACTATTGATTTGTTAACTTCAATTATGAAGGTTAAATTTGAAATTGAATTATCTATTGGAATATTACTTAGAGGTTTATTTTTAGTATTTACAATATTATATTTAGTGAAAATGAAAAAATATAATCCTAAGCTTAAACTAGTAACTTTATGTTATTTAGTTTTAGTAGGATTATATATTATAGGATTTTTTATAAATGTATATTCAATAGAAGGAATAGGAAATGTTATTAGTGAAGGAAAAGATTTAATTAAAGCATTTTATTTTCCGATTATTTTGATAGGTATAGTAAACTGTATATATGATAGTAAAGAAAAGTTAAACAGTAAAATTATTGCTAATAATTTTTATTATTATGCGATAGTTATTATTTTAGCTGGAGTTTCTCAAACATTTATTAAACAATATTCTTTTAAAGCTGGACATGTAGGGTGGTTCTATGCGCCTAATGAAGTTGGAGCTATTATGTCAATAATATTTCCAACAGCTACTTTATTTATTTTAGAGAGTGAGAGAATATCTAGTATAATAAAGATGATAACTATAAGTGCATTTGTATTCACTATGTATCAAATTGGTACAAAAGTACCTGGGATTACTGTTATTGTAACATTCATGTGTATTATAATTCATTATTTAATTAAGTTTTTGTTTGAAAATAAAAATAAGAACTCATTAAAAAAAATGATTATATGCATAATATTAGTTATATTTTCAATCGGAATATTTATAGTGTCACCAACTCGAAAAAATTTAAATCAGCATTCAGAATGGTTTGATATCAATAAAGATAAAATAGTAGAATCATATATTGATGGTGAAGATGTATCTAAACAAGAAAACATATCTAAAAATGATAATAAAAATAATGACACTGAAGAAAAGAACACTGAAAACATAATGAAAGATGAAGAAGCACGGATTGACAACCAAAAGGGAGAATACGACAAACAAATAAAAGATGATGTGAATAATGAAGAAACAGAAGAAAACATAAATAAAGATACAAAAAATGAAACTAGAATTAGTATTACTGATAATGAAGCAAGAATTTTAAGTTATATATTTAGTAGTAGGGATAGATATGCACTTGAAAGGTTGAGTCAATTTAAAAATGCTCAAATTAGTGAAAAAATATTTGGTATGGGCTATCTTACTAAAAATAGTGAAGGACTAACAGTAAATAGTATGATAGAAATTGATTACTTAGATATTTGGTTTTCATATGGAATATTGGGAACTATTATATATTGGATACCGATTTTATTAATAATAGTTAGTATAGTAGTTAAACTTTCGAAAAATTTAAAAGTAAGTTTTATGAATTTAGAAATAGTAGTAGGGTGTATTTCAGTATTATTAGGATTTGGAAGCGCATTTTTTGCTGGGCATGTTTTCACAGCTCCTGCAGTTAGTATATATGTTGTAATTAATATGGTAATTCTATTATATAAAATAGGAATTTCTCATGTAAATGATAATGATGTTATAGCTTATAAAAGAGTTAATGTATTAAATGGAACAGTTATATGTATAGTTTTAATGGTATCATTATGTATGAAATTTATTAATTAACCATTGAGAGAATGAATATTATACAAGGAGAATATATGGCTAGAAAAGAAAATTCAATTAAAAATTTAGTTACAAGCGTAGTTCCTTATTTTTTTATAACACTTCTTGGATTTACAAGAGTAAATGCATATATAAATGGATTAGGTGAGGATGTATATGCACTTAACCAAGTATTTTTGCAAATATTCTCGTATATATCTATTGCTGAAGCAGGTGCAGGGACACTTGTCACACAATTATATTATAAAGCTTTAGCTAATAAGGATAAAAAACAGATTAATATTATATTTACTTCTTGCAAATATGTATTTAGAAATATTTCATTAATAATCTTTGGTATAGGATTAGTTGTATCATTCTTTTTAAATGTTTTGACTAACAATGATTTACCATTGATATATATGCAAGTTGCATTTATACTATTTTTATTCCGTAGTGTGATAGAATACGTAATGTTATCACCTAGATTTGTAATACAAGCAGATCAAAAATTATATAAGGTAAATTTATTAATTCAAGGTTACCGTATTGTAGAAATGATAGTAGAGATTGTGCTTTTATATATTGGTGTAAACTATATTATATTGTTAATTGTAACTATTTTCGTAAGATTTTCTGCATATTTAGTTACAAATAGAAAAGTATATAAGGAATACCCTTGGTTGCAATCTGTAGATAAGAAGCAAATCATACCTATTAAGGGAATGCATAATGTGTTTTATCATAAAATAGTAGGTGCGGTTTATTACAATACAGATATAATACTATTATCAGCTTTTTTAAACTCAACAATGGTAACCATCTATGCTTCTTACAACTATATTGTAAAAACCTTAACAGATATTATTCAAATGTGTGCAACGGCAGCAACTCCAAGTTTTGGCAATGTAATGGTAACGGAATCTGAAGAAACAAGATTATCTATATTTGAGGAAATAAATTCAATATTTATTTTAACTGCTAGCATTTTAAGTATTATATTATATAAAGTAATGACGCCGTTTGTAAGCATATGGATTGGTACTAAAATGATAATGACTAATGTAGCATTAATTTTAATGATATTATCTTTATATTTAACCATAGTACTTAGACCATTTCATATGATTAAAGAAGTAAAAAACTTATTTAAAGAAACACAATATGTAGTATTATTGGAATCTCTAATTAATTTAGTATTATCATTTCTGTTTATTAAGAAACTTGGAATGATAGGAGTATTATTAGGAACAATAGTATCAAGAATTAGTACAACTATGATATTTTTACCTATATATATGTACAGAAAGATATTTGGCAAATCATCTATACAGTATTATTTTACTCTTGCTATCAATATGTTTATTATAATTTTAATTTCATATTTTTCTGATAAAATATTTGTTATTAATAGTACTAATTATGTAAGCTGGTTCTTACATTCTACAGTTTATGGAATTGTATGTAGTATACTAATGTTTGTAATAAATATGATTTGCTCAAAGGGTTTAAGACGTATCATTTTTAAATTATTTTATAGAATAAGAAAAAGTAAAGTAATATAGATAAGTTAAATATATATTGAGATAAATATATTAATTTTAAAAAGCATATACGCTTATTTGATGCAGATGTAGGTTTTAAATCTGGGAATTTAAAAATACGTAAGGAGTTAATAACTTGAGTAATCACATAATTATAGAAGATAAAAAAAAGTGCATGGGATGTACTGCTTGTATAAATATATGCCCTAAATCATGTATATCAATGATTCAAGATGATGAGGGGTTTTTATATCCTAAAGTAGATGTAAAAGAGTGTATTCAATGTGGTGCATGCAATGAAATATGCCCTATGGAAGAGAAAAAAAATGAGGATAAATCCATAGATGATGTATCGGTTTTTGCATGTGTGAGTAAGAATAGAGAGATTTTGATGGAAAGTTCATCAGGTGGAGTATTCACTCATCTAGCCAATGAGATAATTGGTAATGGAGGAGTAGTATTTGGTGCTGCATACGATGATGAATTTAATGTATATCATACTTGTGTAGAAAATAAAGAAGAATTAATTAAATTTAGAGGCTCTAAATATGTTCAGAGTAACATGAAAAATACTTTTAAAGAGGTAAGGGCATTTTTATTACATGATAGGTACGTATTATTTAGTGGAGCACCGTGTCAAGTAGCTGGATTAAAAAAGTATTTAAAAAAAGATTATTCTAAATTACTCACTTGTGATTTTATTTGTACAGGAGTTCCAAGTCCAAAATTATATAAAGCATATATAAATTATTATAAAGAGAATAGTTTATATAAAGTAAGTGATGTTCAATTTCGTAATAAAAATCAAGGTTGGGACAATTTTGGTATGTTAATAAAAGGAAATAATAGAAAATATTTTAGAAGCAGATATCTTGATGCATATATACAAGCACAATATTCTCATATATCCTTAAGGCCAGCTTGTTATGAGTGTCAATTTAAAAAGTGTAATAGTGAAAGTGACATTAAACTAGCTGATTATTGGTACGTTAAAGATGTACATCCTGAAATATATAATTATAATGGAGTTTCACTAGTTATTAATCAAAGTGAAAAAGGAAAAGAACTTTTTAGTAGAATAGTTAATACAATTAATTGTATTCCTTCGACAATAGAAAATGTTATAAACACTAATGCATCATTTACAACAAGTGCAAAGGAACCTAGAAGTAGAGAAACCTTTTTAGAGGTAATAGAAAATACTGAGGATTCTAGAAAAATTGTTGAATGTATTCAAAAGCTAACAAAGGTATCTTTAAAGCGTAAAGTGATTGTATGGCTTAGAGCTAAGAAGTCAATAATCATGAATAGAAAAAATAGGATGGTGTAACTAATGGCTAAATATGGAGTTTTAACGTGGTATAATACATATAATTATGGTACTGTATTACAATCATATTCAGTAGCAAAAGTATTAAATGACAAAGGATTTGATACTGAAATAGTAGCTTATCAAAAGCCTGGTAGTTTGATTAAAAAAAGTACAATGGAAAAGATAAAGAATTTTTTAACTAGAATACCTCCAGCATTGATAAGAAGATTATTTTGGAAACAGTTTAAAGAAAAAATTTATTTATTTGAAAATTTTATAAAAAATGATATGCCTCAAAGTAAGGTATATAATTCAAAGGATGAACTTATAAAAGATGTTGATAATTATGAGGCGTTTATATGTGGTAGTGACCAGATATGGACCCCTATTCCAAAAGCAATGGATACAACATTCTTTCTAGATTTTGTACCAGAAGGTATAAAGAAAATTTCTTATGCACCAAGTATAGGATATCCTAAGATTCCTGATGATAAAAAAGGAATAATGAAAAATTTAATTAATAGAATAGACTACTTATCAATAAGAGAAGAACATGGAGCAAAGTTAATAAAAGAAATTTGTAATCGAGATGCGAAGGTAGTTGTAGATCCAACACTTTTAAGAAGTAAGGAAGAGTGGATAGATTTTTCAGTTGAAAGTGATATTAAAGAACCATATATATTGTGTTATTTTTTAGGTAAGCGTAAGGCTACTAGAAAATTTGTTGAAAATCTTAAAAAGAAAACTGGATGTAAAATTGTTAATATTCCAGTAGAAATTAAAGATTTGTTTTGGGGAGATGAACAAAGAATTGCAGTAGGACCTAGAGAATTTATTGGATTAATTTTAGGAGCGTCGTATATTTGTACAGATTCATTCCATGGAACAATTTTTTCCCTAAATTTAGAAAAAAATTTCTTTGCACTTCGTAGGCATGAGGAAAGTGACAAAGAAAATCAAAATCTTAGATTAGTAAATATACTATCTAAATTAGACCTAATGGACCAAATGGTATTGGATGAAGACAAATATTCTATAGATAAACATTTAAATGTTAATTATAATAAGGCAACTAATCTTTTAATGAAGGAAAGAGAAGAAAGCCTAGAATATTTATTAAATGCTATATTAAAGTAGTTTAATATAATTAATATGGGATATTAGTTAGCTTTTATAGTGTAATTAATATCCCATCTAATTTTTTTAAAATAATATAATTTCAACTCTTCCTCCACACACATTAAAATTATTAAGAAATTTATCATAATCTCAAAGAAAAAAACTGATAATATATTAATAGATGATATAATACCTAATTTGTGGTATATTTGTTAAGTATGAAATTTTATTAAACATAAGAAAAAAATATTTTATTTTTTTACAAGTTGGTGTACAATTTGTATATGTAAATTAGGAGGGATTTTTTTGAAAATCAATTTTTATGAATCGCAAAGAGAATATAAAGAAAAAAAACATGAATTTGATGGAGCTATAAAAAATATAATAGATAGTGGAGCTTTTATATTAGGAAATGAAGTTAAAACCTTTGAGGATGAAATAAAAGATTTTACTGGAGCTAAACATGCCATAGGAGTTGCATCAGGAACAGATGCTTTAGTTATTGCATCAGATATCCTTGGCTTTAGTGATAATAAGGAAATAGTAACTACACCTTTTACTTTTTTAGCTTCTACATCTTGTCTTGCAAAGCATAGTGGAAAACCTGTGTTTGTTGATATAGATGAAGAGTCTTGTGGTATGGATGTAGCTCAATTAGAGGCTGCTATTAATGATAATACTGTAGGTATACTTCCAATACACTTATTCAATCAAATGTGTGATATGGATAATATAATGGAAATTGCTAAGCAACATGATTTAAAGGTGTTAGAAGATGCAGCTGAAGCCTTTGGAATGAGATGGCAGATGCAAGGTGAAGAGAGATATAGACATGCAGGAACCATTGGAGATATGGGGGTGTTTTCATTCTTCCCTACTAAAACTTTAGGGGGATATGGTGACGGTGGAATGATAGTTACTAATAGTGATGAATTAGCAGATATGTGTCGTATGTTTAGAGTTCATGGAGCATCAAAGAAATATCACTATGACTACATAGGCTATAACTCAAGATTAGATGCTATGCAAGCAGCTGTGCTTAGAGTTAAACTTAAATATATAAACAATGCCATTGAAAATAGAGGAAGAGTTGCTAAGCTCTACACTGAAGGATTAAAAAATGTAGAAGGTGTAAAAGTTCAAGGTATTAAGGCTGCAGACCAAAAGAATGTTTATTATGTATTTAATATCTTTGCTGAAAACAGAGATGGCCTTGCAGAGTTCTTAAAATCTAAAGGTGTGGCAACTAGTATATACTATCCAAAACCATTACACCTACAAAAGTGTTTTCAGTACCTAGGATACAAAGAAGGCCAGTTCCCAGTAACTGAAAAGATGTGTAAGCAAATTCTTGCATTACCTATATATCCAGAGCTTACTAATGAAGAAGTTCAGTATATATGTGGATGTATAAAAGAATTCTATAATTAATAAAGGCTTTGTTTATCTAACAACAACCAGGTTGTTGGATAAATTTAATTAATTGTTAAAAATATATCAAAATTTATTAAAACAATAATTGCTAATTTGAACAGTAGGAGACGATATAATGAAAGAGTTAAAAATATCCTTAGTAGGACTTGGCTATGTAGGAATGCCTTTAGCGGTAGCTTTTGCTAAAAAGGCTTCTGTAGTTGGATTTGATGTAAACAAGGAAAAGATAAATAAGTACTTAAGTGGAGTAGATGTAACTAATGAAGTTGGCGATGAAGCTATTAAAGCATCTACTGTAGATTTTACAAGTGATGAAACAAAATTAAGAGGATGTAACTTCCACATAGTTGCAGTACCAACTCCAACTAATGAAGATAAAACTCCAGATCTAAGACCTGTTATAGGTGCTAGTGAGATTTTAGGAAGAAATTTAACTAAAGGTTCTATAGTAGTATATGAATCTACAGTATATCCAGGGGTAACAGAGGAAATCTGTGTACCAATACTAGAAAGAGAATCTGGACTTATCTGCGGACAAGATTTTAAAATTGGCTATTCTCCAGAGAGAATAAATCCAGGTGATAAGGTTCATAGATTAGAAAATATAATGAAGATAGTATCTGGTATGGATGAAGAAACACTAGATACAGTTGCTAAAGTTTATGAACTAGTTATAGAAGCTGGAGTATATAGAGCTGAAAGTATAAAGGTTGCAGAAGCAGCTAAATTAATAGAAAACTGCCAAAGAGATGTTAATATAGCCTTCGTAAATGAACTTGCTATGATCTTTGATAAAATGGGTATAGATACTAAAGCTGTAATAGATGCCGCAGGTAGTAAGTGGAACTTTATTAAGCTAAACCCAGGTTTAGTAGGAGGACACTGCATAGGAGTTGACCCATACTATTTAATCCACAGAGCTAACGAGGTTGGTGTTGAATCAAAGGTTATAGCTGCTGGAAGAAATATAAATGATGGAATGGCTAAGTATATTGCAGAAAACACAGTGAAAAGTTTAATAAAAGCTAATAAGAGAGTTAAAAATGCTAAGGTAGCAGTTCTTGGACTTACCTTTAAGGAAGATTGTCCAGATACAAGAAATACTAAGGTAGTGGATATTATAGATGAACTTAAAGATTATGGAATTAATGTATTAGCTACAGATCCTGTAGCAAGTAAGGAAGAAATTAAACATGAGTATGGAATAGATATGGTTTCTATGGAAGACATTAAAAATGTAGACGCTATTATCCTTGCTGTATCTCATCATAATTACAGAGAAATGATCATAAAGGATTTTGCTCCACTATATAGAAGTGAAGCTTTAGATGAAGTAGCAGCAGCTAAGGATGAAGTAGAAAAAGATGTATTCATAGATGTAAAAGGAATTATGAATAAGAATAGTGTAGATTCAGATACTATGGTTTACTGGAGATTGTAATATAAAAGATTACCACAGAAATAAGATATAGATAGAGAAGCTATTGCTCATGCCTAATTTTTAGTCATTTTGCAATAGTTTCTTTTAATTTCACACATTAATCATCCATAAGAGTTGTATAAATAATATTAGAAATAGAACTGTTGCAACGCGAATTATATAGCAAAATCTAATGAAATATGGTATAATCTTTTGAGTAATAAAAAATATTATGTATTTTTGTTGGAACTATAAAATTAGTTGAATTTATGATGATTGAAAACTTCATATCTTTGATTGGAGGAAATAGAGTGAAGAGGGCGTTTGATCTAGTAGTAAGTATTATATCCTTAATACTATTGTCACCTATAATTCTAATTATTTCTATATTAATTAAATTGGACAATCATGGTTCTGTAATTTTTAAACAGTATAGAGTAGGAAAAGACAATAAAGAATTTATAATTTATAAATTTAGGTCAATGGTAGAAGCCGCACCAGAGGTAGCAACCACATCTTTAGAAAATCCTGATGAATATATAACTTCAATAGGTAAATTTTTAAGAAAAACTAGCTTAGATGAATTGCCACAGTTATTTAATATTATAAAAGGTGATATGAGTTTAGTTGGACCAAGACCTGTAATTAATGACATAAATAAAAGTGAAAAAAAGTTATTGGTGATGAGAACGAAATATGGTATTCATAAGTTGGTACCAGGACTTACAGGATGGGCTCAAATTAATGGTAGAGATAGCATATCCGTATATAGAAAAATTAATTTAGAAATTGAATATATGAGAAAACAAAGTTTTCTTTTTGATGTAAAAATACTTTTCATTACATTATTTAAAGTTTTTAAGCAAGAAGATATTGTTAATGGAAAAGAAAATGAGGTACAAGTATCCTATCATTCAATAGAATCAAAGGATGTTATGTAGTTAACGTAGATTTATGGTGCATTATAGATAGACATAGTGTAGATGCAGATACTATGGTTTACTGGAGATTGTAATTTAAGATTAAAAACTAAATAACATAAATAAAACACCGAATATCTTAGATATTCGGTGTTTTCACTATTATTTCTTATCAGCAAATATATAATCTCTCATTTGCTTTTTGACGGTTTCAATATCAAACTTTAAGTAGTATATTCCAGTGCTCATATCACCAGTTCCATCTCCATCCCTTGGAAATCTTTCTTGCTCTAAGCTCCCATTTCCTAAACCAGCTACCTTAGTTGCTAGAGATATAAAATCGCCAGAACTTAGGTTAGTTTGAACTAGAGGAAGGATGTTATTTAGAATACTAGGATAAGATGTAGGAGATGCAGCAAGAGCTTTATTAAACACTGCAGACATTACATTTCTATGTCTGTGAGTTCTTTCGTAATCTCCACCACTAGCATATCTTATTCTAGAATAGGCTAGTGCTTGTTTACCTGTTAATAAGGTAGGGCCCGTAGAACTTACTCCAGGAATATGAGATACTTCTTCTTCAGTAATATCTATTGTAATTCCACCAAGGATATCAATAATTTCTGGCAATGAAGAAAAGTTTACTGATACAAAATCCTCTACATTAAGTCCAAAGTTTTCATTTAAGGTTCTTAAAGCTAAGGGAGCTCCTCCAAAGGCATAGGCATGATTTATTTTATCCATACCATGGTCTGGGATATTAACATAAGAGTCCCTCATAATAGATGTTACCTTAACCTTATTATGAGCAGAATCAATAGTAGCTATCATTATAGAGTCAGAACGACCAGCTTGTCCTTCTTCTGCATCAATACCATATAAGGCTATATTTTTTATAGATTCATGGTTGTCGTATTCTTTAAAGGCATCCTTTGAAGCAATACCTAATTTAGATTTGTCTATCTTTACCTTATCCATCTTATTATATAATGAATAAAAATATCCTCCTCCAATAGCTATTATAAATATCAACACTCCTAGAATTCCCATTGAAATTTTAAATCCCAGGGATTTTTTCTTGTTTTTTCTTCTTTTATTTTTCTTTTTTTCAGGATTAATTCTATTCTGTGACATAGTTACACTCCTCTCTGTACCTAATTCTATCACCATATGTTAAAGGTGTAAATATAAACAAATACATAATGTTGAATTATTCCATGAAGTTTATTATAAATTTTTATGAACATGATACGATGATATAATTATGAATTAACAATAAAAATAATAGTATATATAGGCATAAAATCAATTAAATTGTTGGATACATTAAGTTATTATTCATAATTATACAAAATATTACTAGTAACATTGATTTTTTACTAGCAATGTTACTGAAAATATGATATTATACAGATGTAACAGTTTTGTATGCAATTAAAATATAAAGAAATATGTACTATTATACAGGTTTTAAAACTATATTCAAATTATACTTTCATATGATAAATATACATAAAATGTTGTAATGTGTATAAATTGATTTTGTAAGGAGAATTAATATGGAACATTACTTGTCATTAGAGCAGAAAAAATAAAAAAAGATTCTATTGTAAATTCTATAAATCCTTTAAAAAAGGTTAATACAAACATCATTGGCACCATATTAAATGGGATACATACTAAAATAAATAGCATTATGGTAATAAATAATATATAAAATTTCACTTAGAGGTTGGAGGAGTGCTTATGATAGATTTTCATAGCCATATACTTCATGGAGTGGATGATGGATCTAAAGATGAAGATATGACTGTAGACATGCTTAAATTAGCGAAAAAGTCAGGAACCACAGGAATTGTTGCCACTCCCCATTTTTTTAGGGGTAGGTTTCAAGTATCTTATGAAGAAATAAAAAAAGAAGTAGCTAGATTGAAAAGTTTAGCTAAAGAAAAGGGCATTAATATAGAAATATATTGTGGCCAAGAGGTTTACTATACTAGTAGAATCTTAGAAAGCTTTCAATGTGGTGATATAGGCACCATAGAAAACAGTAGATATATGTTAATAGAATTTCCTTTAAGAAATTTTTCTATGGATGAAGTTATAAATAATATCTATGAACTTCAACTAAAGGAAGTTGTACCTATCATTGCTCATCCAGAGCGTTATAAACTTTTTATAGAAGCCCCAGAATTAATAAATAAGTTTATTGAAGAGGGTTTTTTATTTCAACTAAACACAGGTAGCATAACAGGAGACTTCGGAAATGGAGTTAAAAAAACTGCGAAATTATTTGCAAAACACAAAATATATAGCACTATAGGTTCCGATGGTCATAGGTCTGATGTTAGAACTACGGATATGATAGCAGGGATAAAGGTTATAGAGAAAATAAACCCTGGATATGTAAGGGAGATGGATAACATTTCTCAGGAAATCTTAACGAACAATAAGGTGAACTTTCAAGGGGAAAAAATTAGAAAACAAGGTGGGATTTTTAATATATTTAAAAGATAGATTAAACCTTGTTCAATGTACATAAATTTAAACTGGGTGTATCGGTTATATAAAAGTCTGGAAATTGGGGTAACTTTTAGTTCGATGACTAGTAGCTCTAAACTCCCTTCTTCGTTTGAAGTGGTAGTAAAGAGCTGCTATGTCCATGGATAACGATTTCTAAGCTTCAAAGAAGCTTAGAAATCTGTTTATAGCCGATAGGGGTTAAATAAAATTCGACATAAATAACTTAAATTTAAAGGGAATTATGAACTGTAGTCTATACTTGGGCGCTTGGACTACAGGGAGTTAGTAGCGCAACCCACCTTTATCGTGCTAATTCAGGGTAACTATAAGTTTGAAGGGGAAATTTATGGAATATGAATTAGTAAAAGATAGTGGTGGGTTATTTTTATCTGGTTTTATAAATTAAGAATTGGTGGGCAGTCTTAATTAAGAGTAAATATATTGAAATTAATCTTAATACCATGGGGTCAGATACCTTTCCATAAAATGGGAGGGGGTCTGACCCCGTTAC